>QQVI01000346.1 GCA_003388545.1 Actinomycetota bacterium | reverse complement strand
CGGATCGTTCACATAGAACCGGTCGAATCCAACGAGCGGCTCATCGACGACGACTTCTATGCCCGCTCCCTCGAGCCTCTTGCGCAGTCTCGAGAGGTCGTCAGCGATCAACGCAGGATGTGCCTTCCGGGCAGGCCTGAAGTCGGCTTCGACTCCGAGATGGATTCGCAGGTCGCCACGCTCGAACCAGACCCCACCGCGGGCGGCGAGGTTTGGCGGCTTCGGAGCGCGCGGGATACCCAGGACGCCGTTGTAGAACGCGACCGCCTCGAGCTCCCGGCCCTCCGGCATGGCGAGCTGGACATGGTGGATGCCTTTGATCACGCCGCGATCACGCTGCGATGGTATCGGCGCGGCGCCGGTCAGGCCTAGGCCGGGATGATGTCGATGGTCACCGGGAACTGGACGTCGGGGTGCAAGTTCACCTGAACCTCGTGCAGCCCGATGGCCTTGATCGGCTTGCCGATCTCCACGTGTCCCTTTTCGAGCTCGACACCGGCAAAACGTCGGATGCCTTCTACGACATCGCTGACGGACACAGAACCGTAGAGCTGGCCCTCGTCTCCGGCCTGAGCCGCCAGGACGACCCTGGTGCCGACGAGTTGAGTTGCGATCCGCTCCGCCTCTTCTTTGGCGCGCTGCTCGGCTTCTATCCGTGCCTCGCGGACGCGTTCGGCATGCTCGAGCGCAGCTTCACTGGCCTTGACGGCCTTCTTGCGAGGTAGCAGGTAGTTCCGCCCGTATCCGTCGCTGACGTCCACCACATCCCCGCGCTTGCCCAAAGGGTCGACGTCTGCAGTCAGTATCAGCTTCATCGCGTCGAAACGTAGGGCAGGAGCGCCATCTCACGCGCATTCTTGATGGCCGTGGCCACCTCGCGCTGGTGCCGGGGGCAATTGCCTGTGACACGGCGACCGCGGATTTTGGCGCGATCCGACATGTACTTGCGCAGCAAGGACGTGTCTTTCCAGTCGATCTCTATTGACCGGTCGCGACAGAAAGCACATGGCTTTGTCCGCGTGCGACGCATGTCGGGGCCACCGCGACGGCGCCCCTTGGCCGCTTTCCTGTCACTCGAGTTGCTTTTTCTTCCCATTGATGAAACTCCTTAGAACGGGGCCTCGTCCGGCCCGTAGTCGTCACGAGCTACCGGTGCGGGCGGAACGCTGCGACCGCCACCGCCGCCGCCACCAGCGAAATCGCCATCGGACCTCGTGGTCTTGTTGACCGTCGCCGTCGCCCAGCGAAGCGATGGGCCGATCTCGTCGATCTGAATCTCGACGACCGAGCGGTTCTCGCCCTCATCGGTCTCCCACCGGCGCTGTTCCAGCCGGCCGCTCACGATGACCCGGGTCCCCTTCTGGAGGGACTCTGCGACTGTCTCTGCTTGCTCTCTCCACACTGTCCCGCGAAAGAAGCTGGTCTGCTCCTGCCATTCGCCATCCTGTCCGCGCCAGCGTCGATTGACCGCAAGGGCGATCTTGGCCATGGCTACGCCCGACGGGGTGAATCTCAGCTCGGGATCATCTACGAGGTTTCCGATAAGCGTTACGTTGTTCGACATTGAGATCTCCTCTGGTCACATCCATCCACGATCTTGCCGCGTCGGTGTGACCGATTCCAGTCAGTTGTCCTTGCCCACGATCTTGTGACGCACGATCTCGTCAGAAAGCGAGAGCATTCGGTCGACGGTGTTGACCGAATCGGAGTCCGCCTGAAAGTTGACCACTGTGTAGTAGCCCTCGGAGAGGTGATCGATCTCGTAGGCGAAGCGGCGCTTCCCCCAGAGATCCTTGCCCGTCACGGAGCAACCGGCGCTCGCAAGAGCAGACTCGAGTTCCCCGACCTTGGATTCGACGTCATTCTCGGCCAACTCCGGCCGATGAATCGTCATGAGTTCATAGTCGCGCATTTGACCTCCTCTGGACATCCGTTTTGGAAGGCCCCACCTCTCTGGGTGGAGCAGGGGTTTCGCTGCCGGCAAGCGCGATGCCGACGCAGACAGGATTGTAACGAGTCTGCGCCCGAAGGCACAGTCGACCCCTCTCAGGGCTCCGCGATCACCTCAACGCTGCTTCCAATGCGGAAGTCGAACACGCCGAGAGCCGTCTCCAGCACCCAAAGGACAGGCTGCGGCGACGGGTACGACAAACAATCGGATCCAGGACAGGGCACCATCTCACTGGTTCCAACTATCACGCCTTCCTCATCGATGAACCAGATGTCGAGCGGGATGAGGGTGTTCCTCATCGTGTAGCTGACGGGTCCCACCGACTCGTGTATGAAGAGCATCCCGTCGAGGTCTCCGAGTGTCTCGATGGCCATGAGACCCTGGGCCCTCTCCGCCGAGGAATCCGCCACCGCAACCACCAGGGATTCCCCCTCGATTTCGAGGACTGCCGTCTCACCGTCGAAGAATGGGCTGGCGGGCGCACCGCTCGGGCCGGTGGTGGGGGTCGAGCCAACGGTCGAAGTGGAGTCAACGGAAACACCGCACGCGGCGACCACCGCGAGACTGCTCAGGAAAGCGATCAGTCGGACTTCTGGCCTCTCAGCAGCTCGGCTGCGACCTCGTCCGTCACGTGATAGCTCTCTTCATCTCCTGGAAACGAGCCCGACTCGACGTCAGAGACATACCGCTTCAGAGCTTCGACAGCACCCTCCGCCAGGTTTGCGTAGCTGCGCACGAACTTGGGGTAGCGGCCCTGGCCCAGGCCCAGCACATCGTGAAACACGAGCACCTGGCCGTCGGTGTGGGGCCCGGCTCCAATGCCGATCGTTGGCGCATCGACTTCCTTGGTGATGATCTCTCCGAGGACGTCGGGCACGCCTTCGATCACGATCGAGAAACACCCGACCTCGGAGAGGGCACGGGCATCCTCGATGAGACTTCGGGCGGTCTCGACCGCCTTGCCCTGCACCTTGAAGCCTCCCATGGCATGGACCGATTGCGGCGTGAGCCCGACGTGGCCCATCACCGGGATCTCCGCGTCGAGAATCGCCTGGACCATCGGGATTCGCTTCAGCCCGCCTTCGATCTTGACCGCCTCGGCACCGCCGTCACGTATGAGTCGGCCGGCGTTCCGGACGGTCTCTTCCGGGGAGATGTGAAAACTCAGCCATGGCATATCGGTGACGACGAGGGCGTTTGGGTTGGCCCGCTGCACTGCCCGGGTGTGCAGGACCATCGTGTCGATGTCCATGCCGAGCGTGTCATCCATGCCGTGAACGACGTTGGCCACCGAGTCGCCGATCAAGATGATGTCGACACCGGCCTGGTCGGCTATCACCGCGCCCGGGTAGTCGTAGGCGGTGACCATGGTGATCTTAGGACCGCCCTTTCGCTCGCGAATCAGGGGGACAGTGACCTTGTCGGGCATGCGCCAATGGTACCGCGGGTTCGGAATTGCCTCCTACGCTTGTGGCATGGCCTACTGGCGAACGGCCGTTCTGACCAGCGTTTTCCTCCTCCTGGCTACGGCATGCTCCGGAGCAGATGTTGCTGTGAGCACCTCCACTCCAGCCGCTTTGGCCGAGGCTGCGCCTGAGACCACCACTTCGACTGCCCCATCCACGAGTACGACTACCACGACCACT
>QQVI01000334.1 GCA_003388545.1 Actinomycetota bacterium | reverse complement strand
GCCGTAGCGTCCCGACCTGACCGTCACTTTCTTCTTGGACACGGGGTCCTCACCGAGCTCCTTGAGCGGCTCCCGTGAGGATTGACCGCGTCGGCGTGGCGGCTCGGCCAGCAGCTTCAAGGCTTCTGGGACGGTGATCGTGAACAGCTGATCCTCGCTCTCGAGGCTCCGCCTGTCGCTCCCTCTCTGGATGTAGGGGCCATACCGGCCGTTGAGGGCGAGGATTTCATTCCCGTCATCGTCCTCCCCGATGGTCCTGGGAAGGGAAAGGAGCTTGAGGGCATCGTCGAGCCCGAGGGCGTCGAGCTCCATGCTCTTGAAGAGCGAAGCCCGCTTTGGCTTCTCTTTGCTGCCTTCCTCCTGCTCGCCAAGCTGGACATAGGGACCGAAGCGGCCGGTCCTGCCGAGCACGACAAGACCAGAGTCCGGGTCGGTGCCCAGGATCTTGTCGCCGACGTTCTGGGTCTCGAGCAGTTCGACCGCCCTTTCGACGTCGAGCTCATCGGGAGGAAGATCATCGGGTATCGAGGCCCGCTCGTCTTCCGAACGTTGCACGTATGGCCCGTAGCGGCCAATACGGGCAACGATCTCATTGCCGTCGTCGTCCTCCCCGATCGGGATCGAGTTGATGATCCGTGGATCGATCTCGTCGAGGCGCTGCGCCACCTTCTCCTTGAGCCCTTCGTCGCCGAAGTAGAAGCGGCTGAGCCATGGAACCGATTCCTCGTCCCCAGAGGCGATCCGGTCGAGGTCGCTTTCCATCGCAGCCGTGAACTCGTAGTCGATCAATCTGGGGAAGTGCTTCTCCAACAAGGTCACAACCGCAAAGGCCGTGTATGTCGGTACCAACGCAGAGCCCTTCTTCCACACATACCCGCGGTCCTGGATCGTCGACATGATCGATGCGTAGGTCGATGGGCGCCCCACGCCCAACTCCTCCATCTTCTGGACCAAGGAAGCCTCGGTATATCGCGCCGGCGGCCTCGTCTCGTGCCCGACCGGCTCGAGGCGTTGCATTGCGAGGGCATCTCCTTCAGCCAGCTCAGGGAGACGCGTCTCCCTGTCGTCGGTGTCTGCGGCATCGTCGCTGCCCTGCACATATGCCTTCAAGAAGCCCGGGAAGGTGATAGTCCGGCCCCCGGCGCTGAAGAGCGTCTCACGGCCGTCAGAGGCGGTGGCTCCAATACGCACCGAAACGGTGAAGCCCTTGGCGTCTGCCATCTGCGATGCGATCGTCCGCTTCCAGATCAGGTCGTAGAGCCTTGCTTCGTCGGGGCCGACCTTCTCCGCAACCTGCTC
Source organism: Actinomycetota bacterium (assembly GCA_003388545.1). Taxonomy (GTDB): domain Bacteria; phylum Actinomycetota; class Acidimicrobiia; order Spongiisociales; family ZC4RG35; genus MA-ANB-1. Next base: position 2,304 of record QQVI01000334.1, on the reverse strand, counting down.
GGGCGTGGGAAACACGTCACCAGAGGGGCGGATTGCCTCATGGGCCTCCTGCGCACCCTTCACTTTGGATGCGTAGACCCTCGGCTTGGGGCTGAGGTACTCCTCGCCGTATAGCTTCTTGATCTGCGCCCGCGCTGCGGTTACCGCCGTCTCGGAAAGAGCAGTCGAGTCGGTGCGCATATAGGTGATGAAGCCGTTCTCATAGAGCCGTTGCGCCACCGACATGGTCCGCGCCGACGAGAAGCCGAGTTTCCTGCCGGCATCCTGCTGCAGCGTCGAGGTGCGGAACGGTGGGTATGGGCTCCGCTTGTAGGGCTTCGAGTCGACAGACCTGACGCTGAAATCGGAGTCCTGAAGGGCTTCTGCGAGCGCTGCTGCGGCATCCCCGTCGAGCACCACGACGGTCTTTTTGGCCTTCCCATCGCTGTCGAAGTCTTTCCCGCTTGCGACTCGTTTCCCATCGATCTCCAGGAGTGACGCATCGAAGGGGAGGTCGAGGTCGGTCTCCTTCGCGAGCGAGGCGTCGATGCTCCAATACGATGCTGCGGTGAATGCGATCCGCTCTCGCTCGCGCTCGACGACGATCCGAACAGCGACGCTCTGGACACGCCCCGCTGATAGTCCCTGCTGGACCTTCCGCCAGAGCACGGGTGAGACCTCGTAGCCGTATAGCCGATCGAGAATGCGGCGCGCCTCCTGCGCCTGTACGAGGCGATCGTCCAGCTCCCGAGGGTTGCTGAACGCTTCATCGATGGCGCTTTGCGTGATCTCGTGGAAGACCATGCGATGGATCGGGACTTTCGGCTTCAGCACCTCGACGAGGTGCCAAGCGATCGACTCCCCCTCGCGGTCCTCGTCGGTGGCGAGGTAGAGGAGGTCCACGTCCTTCAGAAGCTCCTTGAGCTTCTTGATCCTGTCACGCCTCTCCTTCGGAACTACGTAGAGCGGCTCGAAATCCTTGTCTACGTTGACGCCAAGCCGGGCCCATGACTCGCTCTTCGCCTTCGCCGGGATCTCCGAGGCAGAGCGCGGCAGGTCACGGATGTGCCCCATCGACGACTCCACGACAGCGTCGTCCCCGAGGAACGCGGAGATGGTTTTCGCCTTGGTGGGCGACTCGACGATTACAAGACTCTTAGGCATGGCTGGCAGTGTGAGTTGACCGCAAACGGTGACTCAATGTCAACACGACCCACAGCAAAACCGCGGGATTAGCGTGGTGCACCGATGGCAGAGCCTCTCACATTCGCCGCGATTGCGCCAACAGGAAGCAACGATGACAGCTGAGTACATAGCCATCGAGGGTGGCGATGGCAGCGGGAAGAGCACGGTGGCCTCAGCTGTGGAGAAGCGGCTGATAGACCTGGGCCGAGAGACGATGATCGTGCGCGAGCCGGGCTCGACCGGGTTGGGCGAATCGATCCGCGAACTGCTTCTCGACGGCGACGACATGCATCCATGGGCCGAGGCCTTTCTCTTTGCGGCACAACGCGCCCAACTGGCAGCCGAGGTGGTGGCTCCGGCCCTCGCCGAAGGAATATGGGTCATAAGCGACCGCACCTATTTCTCGTCGATCGCCTATCAGGGGGGTGGCCGCGGGCTGGGCATGGATACGGTCAGGCAGGTCAACGAGCACGGGCTCGATGGGGTGGTGCCCGATCACGTGTTCGTGTTGGATGTCGATGTGAGCGTCGCTCTCAACCGGCAAGACCGCCCCGACCGAATCGGGGGCGAGGATGAGGAATTCCATCAACGAGTTCGGGACGCATATCGAAAACTCTCCGAGCAGGACCCCGAGCGGGTCGTGATCATCGACAACACCCTGGGGCTCGAAGAGGTCGTGACCCGGATCATGAGTCACCTGCCATGAGCTCGGTCTTCACCGGCGTGATCGGCCACCAGAACGTCGTCGACCTCCTCGACCGAGAATTGGACAGCCCGGCACAGGCGTACCTGTTCGTTGGGCCGGAGTCGGTTGGCAAGGACACCTTTGCTGGGAGGTTCGCGGCCGGGCTGCTCTGTGAGCGCTCGGGCCGCCATGACGACGATTGCCGGAGCTGTCGGCTCGCCCTCGCCCGAACGCACCCCGACCTGATCGTCGTCGAGCCGGAAGGGGCAACCTCGATTGGTGTGGAGCAGGCCCGATCGCTCGTCACTCGAGCCTCGATGGCACCGGTCGAGTCGGCGCGGACGGTGCTACTCATCCCGGAAGCCGGTGTCATGACCGAACAGGCGGCGAACGCGCTTCTCAAGACCCTCGAGGAGCCTCTCGCCCCCGTCACCTTCCTGCTCGTGGCGGGGAGC
>QQVI01000256.1 GCA_003388545.1 Actinomycetota bacterium | reverse complement strand
GCCCGCCTCCATCGGGGGCAAGAAGCACATCACGACCCCAAGCCGGTCCGGGCTGATCTGCAGACCATGATCGGCGAGCTCACGCTGAATCAGGCGGTGTGGGATCTGGGTGAGCAGGCCTGCCCCATCTCCGGTGCCGTCGGCGGCCTTGGCGCCGCGATGGTCCAGCGACTGCAAGCACTCGACTGCGAGCCTGGTCATCCGGTACGTGGGAACCCTGTCGAGCGCGGCGATGAAGCCGACGCCACAGGCGTCGTGCTCAAAACCTGGATCTATCAAAGGACGGGCCACACGCCCCCTCGAAATTGGGAGCGATCCAGTGTAAACCCGCTCGTTCCGGCTCAGAAACCCTGTCGTTGCTAGTGGGCTGCGAGCCACTCCAGGAGCAGATCGTTGAAAAGCGGGGCTGCATCGAGAGGTACCCAGTGGGAAGCGTCCTCGATCCGCTCGTATCTCCACTCGTCGGTGACAAAGGCCGAGGAGTCCCTCATCTGTCTCTCGGTCAAGGCGAAGTCGCCGGTACTCCAAACCCCCATCACCGGCACTCGGACGGGCGGCAGCTCCGGTGGGGGTCGGAGAAACCGGTCCGGGTGGGCGTTGGCTCGGTACCAGTTGAGCGACGACGTCAGCGCACCGGGACGCGAGAGCTCTGCGATCCAATTGTCTGTCTCGGGGTGGTTTCCCACGAATCGGCGGAACATCGACCAATGGTCTCTCGACAACAGCTCTTCGGCCACGTCTTTGAATTGGAACAAGAGCATGTACCACGACCTCATCATCTGCTCGAGGCGCAGACCTCCGAATGAGACGGGATGACCGACCGATACCGCCACCAGGCTCCTCACCCGATCCGGAGCAGATATCGCCGAGGCCCAACCCACAGCCGCTCCCCAATCGTGGGCCACGACGTGCGCTCGATCGATCCCGGCGTCGTCGAGAATGGCCACCACATCACCGACGGACCGGGTGACGCGGTATCCGGCTATGTCACCGGGCGACTCGGACCTACCCCGCCCTCTCAGGTCCGGGGCGAGAACACGAAATCCTGCGTCTGTCAGTGGGCCGACCTGGTTTCTCCACAACTCCGCAGTGTCTGGCCAGCCATGCAGCATGAGCACAGGTGTGCCGTCGCTGACGCCGTGCTCCGCGACGACAAGAGTCAGATCTCCACTCCTGACTTTGCGTTGAGACGAGAACATCTCCATTCGGCCACGCTACTCACGGCAGCTCGTCAGCGACCAGGCCAATTGGGTACGGTGCTCTCGATGGGCTCGGGTATGAGAGTTGTGGTGATCGGTGCTGGGCCGATAGGGCTCGCAGCGGCTGCCATGTTTGCACGCGCCGGTGCCGAGACCGTGATCTTCGATCGCGACCCCCAACCGGCGCCCACGGACGTCGAGGAGGCATGGAACAACTGGAAGCGGCCCGGAGTGGCGCAGTTCCGCCAGGCCCATCTGCTGCTGCCCCTCGGCCGATCGACACTCGATCGGAGATTGCCCGGTGCAGTCTCCACTCTCCGCTCGGAAGGCGCATACACCGTCAATCCGGCGATGCATCCTCCGCCGGGGATCTCCGATTGGGAGACCACCGATGACGACATGCGACACGAGATCGTCAATGCCCGACGACCGGTGATCGAGGCGGCCATTGCCCGAGCGGCTGAGGCCGAATCGAATCTGGAGATCCGGCGGGGCGTGGGCATCGACTCACTCGTAGCGGGTCCAGCTGCCGGGGACGGCATTGCACACGTGGCAGGGGTGCGCACAACGGACGGTGACGTGCTGACTACCGACCTCGTCGTCGATGCGATGGGGCGAAGGTCCCGGATGCCAGATTTCCTCGAGGAGATGGGAGCCCGTCGGCCCGTCGAGGAGACGGAAGACTCCAGGTTCGCCTACTACACCCAGTTCTACCGACGTGACAACGGGTTGCCGGAGGACTTCTCGCCAGGGCTGCACCCGAAGGGGTCGATCTCTCTGCTCGTGATACCCGCGGACAACGGAACCTGGTCGGTGACCGTGTACACCAGCTCCAGTGACCGACCGCTTCGGGCTCTCCGCGACCCTGCGGTCCACCGCAGAGTCGTTGCCGCCCACAGAGGGTTCGAGAGCTGGGTAAGTGGTGAGCCTGACGGCGACATCGACGTGATGGCCGGTGTCGTGGACCGGCAAAGGTCGTTCGTCGACGAAGATGGGCCGTTCGCGACAGGTGTGATACCGATCGGTGACGCCTGGGCGTGCACCAACCCGTCGCTGGGGAGGGGGATCTCCCTAGGGCTACTTCAAGCTTCACTCAGTGTCGACGCGGCGATGGCCAACGCCGATGACCCAGGATCGCTGATCGATGCATGCCACCGGGCCAACAGCGAGCAGATGGATCCCTGGCACCGCGCAACGCTGCAACGCGACCGAGCAAGGGTGGCTGAGATGGAGGCCATCATCGCAGGGGCGGATCCCGAGCCTCCGAGTCCGTTCGAGAGAGGTTTGTACGCCGCGTCCGGGGCTGATGGCGGGGTCTTCCGCCGCCTCCTCGAAGTGTCCGGGCTCTTCATGACCGACTCCGAGGCGTTCGGCGACGACGCTATCCGCACCAGCATCCTGGAGGCGGCAGCTGACCTCCCGCCCCCGGTCGCCACCGGGCTCCCCCGTGAAAGACTCCTTGAACTGGTCGCTTCATAGGCAAGGCCCGGTTTCTCTCCAGGCCGGACTCGAGTGGTGTGGCTCTGGGAGGCCGTTCGAGTAGCGTCTCGTCACGAGATGCCGGCGACAGTTGTTCTAGGTGCCCAGTGGGGGGATGAAGGCAAGGGCCGTGTCGTCGACTACTTCGCCGAGTCAGCCGACTTCGTCGTCCGATATCAAGGCGGAAACAACGCCGGACATACGATCGTCGTCGGTGATGAGAAGCTAGCCCTGTCGCTGATCCCGTCCGGGATCCTCTATCCCGACTGCACCCCGGTGATCGCGTCGGGGACGGTGATCGACCCCAAGGTTTTGCTTGACGAGATGGATATGACCATGTCCAGAGGCCTCGATCCGTCCCGGGTCAAGCTCTCGTCCAATGCTCACCTGATCATGCCGTATCACCGCAAGCTCGATGCGGCCATCGAGCGGTACCTGGGCAAGAACCGAATCGGGACGACAAAGAAGGGGATCGGGCCCACATACACAGACAAGTACGCCAGGGTCGGAATCCGGGTCCAGGACCTGTTCGACCCCAAGATCTTCAGGAAGAAGGTCGAAGCCGCCCTCGAAGACAAGAACAAGCTGCTCCCGCGTATTTACAACACGCTGCCCATGGACCCCGATGAGATCATCGACGAGTACCGCGAGTACGCCGACCGCCTCGAGCCGCACGTCGCCGACACTTCCCTGCTTCTCTTCAACGGCCTTCGCGAGGGGAAGCAAGTCCTGCTCGAAGGTGCCCAGGGCACTCTGCTCGACATCGACCACGGCACCTATCCGTTTGTCACTTCATCCAACCCGACCGCAGGCGGCGCAGCCGTGGGGTCGGGGATCGGTCCGAAGTCGCTCGACGAGATCATCGGTGTGGCCAAGGCCTACATAAGCCGAGTCGGGACCGGCCCATTCCCCACCGAGCTCCACGATGAGGTCGGCGACAGGATGATCGAGCTGGGC
>QQVI01000167.1 GCA_003388545.1 Actinomycetota bacterium | reverse complement strand
ACAAGGTTTCGCAAGGCGCGATCCGGTACAGCCTCGAGCCACGTTGGCGGCTTCTTCCGGTCGACGCTGCACAAGGTTTCGCAAGGCGCGACCCGGTGCAGCCTCGACTGGGGATCAGCCTGCGACGCGCACCATCCCCTCTATGGTCGACTCGACTTCGGGCGGAGTGACGGGTGGATAGAAGACCATCGTGTAGAGGTCGCAGCGAGCGCGGGGCTCTTCGAACCAGCCCATGACCCAGGTTCCATCAGGATGCGGGCCCACGGCCGCCCTCGTCCCGTCGACGAAGACCTCGCCCTTGTCTCCGGGCCAGTCGATCGCCGGCAGGGTTCCGCGAATCAGGGCTATGGCAACAGTGCCGTCGGGCCTGCCCCAGAACGTCGTGTGGGTTCCACCGATCGAGGTCCACACATCGGGCGGGATGGTGTCAGGGTCGAGAATGCCTTCGCCGACGCCGGACGGCAACGTGGTCAACTCGTAGGGAGCGGCCGGGCACTGGACGGGCGGCTCGGTTGACGATGTGGACCCAGCAGTGGTGGTCGTCTCGGCAAGGGTTGTGGTCACCTCGGGCGCCGTGGTGGTCGAGCCACTACCAGTCGAACACGCAGCGAGCAGCACCGATACCACAGCTAGACGCGCTTGATCATTGCGCGGCGATGATATGGCGACGCCCTGCAAAAACGAGGATCATGAGCATCAAGGAAGCGGTTGCGCGATGATCCACCGTCGATCGAGGACGTCGCGATGGCTTGGACCGTCGTCGACCTGGCCGAACAAGATCGCTGGGCCGAGCTGGGCCTGAGATGATCAGGGCGCGAGAGCCCTCATGAAGCCATCGCGCGAGCCCAGGTAGATCACACCGTCCCATATCGCGGGCGTCGACTCGAGACAGGCTCCACCAAGGCTCACCGACCAGATCGGCTGAGGTGACCGAGGGTCGGCAAGCGAGTAGGCCCTGATGTCGCCGAGGCACGTTGCGGCGATGAGGACGTCTCCGACCACGGCGGGCGAAGACCACGAGTGGAAGCCGACCTCGTCACTCCAGAGCACATCTCCGCCGGCAGCGTCGACTGCGATCAATTCCCCCTGATGGGTAGTGAGATACACGACGCCGGCATGAAGGGCCGGGGATGCCCAAGAGCCTGAGTCGACACCCCCCGAGACCGTCAGGTCGACGCCCCAGACCCTTGGGTCGCCGTCTGTATATGGGTCCAGTTTGACGAGCTGGCCCACTTCGAGGTTGCGACTGGTCTCGAACGACCCCATTTGCGATGGCTCGTGCTCGATCGACACATAGAGCATTCCGTCCCCATCGATCGCCGGTGTGGCGTCGATGTCTCCGCCCGTGTAGTAGTCGAAGACAATCGGGGCCTCGCCGTTTCGGACGTTGCTGACATCGACACCAACCACCCTCCCGCCGGAGTTGGTGAAGTACACCCGCTGGTCGAAGACGGCCACCGAGCTCTCGATACTCACATTCCTCCCTGAGTTGGAAAGAAGTTCGTCGTTGTAGCCGGGCATCTGCAGGACTTTTTCCGGGTCGACGGTCACAAGGCCGTCGCTGTCAAAGGCGCGATTCAGCACGATCCCATACAGCCAGCCGTTCTCGCCGCCCTCGTACATGATGTCGTCGACGATCACCGGATTGGAATCCCAATCGTTGTTCCAGATGCCGTTGACCTCGTTGGCGTCCATGGACCACAGCAGCGTCGGCTCGGGCCGGTCGAGGGCGACGATGCGAAGCTTGTTGTCACGGGAGCCAAAGTAGAGAAGAGGGAAACCGTCGGGATCGAGTGTCACGGATCCCTTGATGATGTCCCCGGTGGGAAACGGAGGGCGGAGATCTTCGCCGGTGGCCGCATCGACGAAGTGGACCGACTTGTCATATGCCCCGAAGATGACCTCCGTCTTGCCGTCGGGACGCTCCCACACGACGGGCTGCCCGGTCCACCCCGTCCCACACCAGACAGTTGTCTCAGCACCGACCGACGATGAACCACACATCGCCGATTCGGGATAGGTCCAGAGCACGCTGGGCGCAAGGCTGAGATCCCCTTCGCCGTAAAAGGTGCGGGTCGGGTTCCCCCGGAACATCGTCAGACCGACTGTCTCGCCCCAGGGCTGGCCGACGGTGAAACCGGGGACCGTATTCGGCTCGCGCACCGGGATCGTCGTCGTGGTTGTCGTGGTGCTGGTTGAAGTGGTGGACGTGGAAGATGAAGTGGTAGGTGCTGCCGTGGAGCTCGTCGAGGTCGCCTCGGCCAGTATGGGGTCGTCGCCGTCCTGGTTCATCAGAAAGAATGCGGTGATACCTACTCCCCCACCCAGGATCAGGGCGAGGAGGACGAGTTGTACCCGGTTCGCCCCTCCACCTGCCCTGTGGGTCATACCGGTGGACCACACTCGGCCTCGCCCGTGATCTCAGGACGGCCGTGTGTGGCGATGAAGGCATCGATCATGCATGCGTCGAGCGTGCCGTCGGGGTTCACGACGACGCGGGCCACTGCCGTTGTTGCGCTGGGAACCGAGTTGTGGGGCCAGACGAAGTTGCCGAGGCCCCAGAAGACAGGTTTGCCGTCGATGTACTCGAGCGGGTTGAGGCGGTGCTGATGATGGCCGAAGATGATGTCGGCTCCGGCAGCGATCATCGCTTCGGCTCGCTCGATGTCTTCGATCCGCGGGGTGGTGTCGAGCTCGTATCCCCAATGGATCGTGACGACAACGATGTCGGCAACCGCACTGGCGGCTTCGACGGCCCGGACCATAGAGGGGGTGTCGTCGCCGCTCCGCATGCCGGGCGAAGAAGTCGTTGCGTACCAGGAACCGCTCGGAGCCACCCCACCGAATCCGATGACTGCGATCTTCCAGCCGTTCACCTCGAACAGAGCCGGTTCTCCAGCCTCGTAGGCGTCCTTCCCTGCCCCAACCGGCGCAACCCCGGCCTCGATGAGTTGCTGTCGACCATCCACTAGGGCTTCCTTGCCGAAGTCACCGGAGTGGTTGTTGCCCATGTTGGCCACCTCGATGCCGTTGGCGGCCATTGAGGGGAGGCCCTCGGTGGGACAGCGGAAGGTGAAGGTCTTGTCGAGCGCGGCGCCAAGGTCGCTTGGCACGCATTCGAGGTTGATCACAGTGATGTCGTCGGCCAGGAAAAGGCCGTTCAAACCGGACCAAGCGTGGTCATAGCCGTTACTCGCCAGGGCCGGGATGTACACCGGATCGAGCGCGACATCACCGGTGCCATGGATCAGAACCGAGCCTTTCGGGACAGTCGTCGTGGTGGTGGTCGTGGAAGTGGATGTGGTGGTCGTGCTCGACGTAGTCGTGCTGGATGTGGTCGTTGCCTCCACTACCAAAGGGGCCGTTGTCGTCGTTGGGCTCTGACCCAAGCCGGAAACACCAAATGCCCCGGCACCGAGAAGGCCACCGAGGAAGAGAATCACCAGGAACCTGGAGACGCGAGACATGCCTGGAAAAGAGTAGACCGGACACCTGCGATATCCCGCTAACGATCCCTGTCACCGAGCTCACTCCCCTTCTAGGAGTCGAAGACGAAGCGCCTCGCGAAGCCGAGGCGTCGGGAGTACTCCGAGCGTCAGCGAGGAAGGAGGAGGTCTGACTCGTCGCAGGGTCGGTCGCGGCTTGATCCCACGGCAGGAGGTCTCACTCCCCT
>QQVI01000153.1 GCA_003388545.1 Actinomycetota bacterium | reverse complement strand
CCGGCCGTGGCCTCCACATCTGATGTCGAAGGCACCGAGTTGTAGCGCTCCCCTGTTCTCACGGAAACCGCCTCGACCAGTGCCGGCAGCTCGCCCCGATCGAGAGCCCAAAGCAATGCGTAGAAGCCCATCTGCTCCCTGGACTCCCCCAGCTCGCCCGTCTTCCAGTCGACGAGCCTGAAACCGCCAAGCTCCGCTTTGTAGACGGCGTCAACGCGACCGACGAGCTCCACACCTTCAGCGGGCTCCAGCGAGAGCTCGATCTCCGCGCCTTCGAAGCCCTCCTGGGGGAATCTGACAAACCTCTCGTAGAGAGCGCGCACCTCCTCGAATACGCCAGGCAGATCCGATGGCCTCAATCCGAGCTCCCCCATCGAAAGGTTGAGCCGGTGCGAGCCTCCGATCTCCTCACGGCAGGCCTGGTCGAAGTCCGGCTCCGCCACTGGCCCGGACACGAGATGACGGCGAAAGATCTGATGCGCCAGGTTCCCGACGAACGAGGTCCGACTGGCTCGCCCAAAATGACCCTGGAATCGGGCATCGGCGCGGGCCGGGCACTGCTTGAAGGCCAGGTAGGTGGTCGCGGAGATCTTTACGTCTTCGCCGCTATTGGTTGGAACTATCCGGATAGGGAACACGTCGGAACTGTAGAACCACATGATTCAGGAAAGAGTCAGGCCCGGATTACCATCACATATCGATTCGGGGTCTGTCTGGGGCGACCTTCCCAATGCACGAGTATTTCTCCTTTCGCAAATCTCCTAGAACCGCGTCTGCGATCCTTCTGGCGGGCGTGGTGCTTCTGTTCGTCTTCGCCTATGGGATGACCCGCCTCGCCTCGCGGGGCGAAGTGATGGGGAGAGTCGAAGTCGCGGACACCCAGCTCGGAGGTCTCGACCGGGACACCGCTTTGGGGACCATGGTTCAGGTGGAGGACTCTTTCACCTCGAGAACAGCCGTGTTCATGATCGAAGGCGAGACCGTCCAGCTACCGCCGCCAGAGGTGGGCCTCGACATCGACGAGAACGCCATCGTCGGAACTGCGATGGACGTGGGAAGGACCGGCAACCCGTTTGGTGAGTTCTGGTGGTGGCTGACGCACATATTCGCCAGTCACGAGATCACCCTTCTTGGGTCGGTCGATCCGGCTCTGGTCGACCTCACGCTGACTCAATGGGAGACGAATGTCATCGCCGAGCCCGCGATCCCGGGCGGCATCGTTCTCGTCGAAGGAGAGCCCACGCCCGTGTATCCGGCAACCGGCACCGGGATCTTGAGAGATCACGCACAGACCGAGATCTTGCGAGTGATGCTCGCAACACAACCGCAGGTCGGATCCCTGATCACGAGAGTCATCGAACCGGCGCTGACCCCTGAGCAGGTGGATGAGGCGCTGATCATCGCCCAGCAACTGCTATCGGCCCCCATCAACATGATCCACGACGGCACCACGCTCACAGTGGACTCGGGAGAGCTCAAGAAGGCGTTCGTCGCCAACACAATCACGAACTCACCGGCACGCATCGAGCTCGGCTTCGACCCGGTGGTCATCGACGAGTTCCTCAACCCGATCAGGTCGGAGTTCGAATTGCAGCCGGTCAACGCTGAGTTCCACATCGATGGAGACACGATCTCGATCATCCCGGGATCCAACGGCACCGAGATTGACGCCGAAGAAACGGCGGATCGGCTGTTCGATGCCGGCATGTCGGCTGACCGAGAAGGCGTGCTGCCCCTGGTCGAGGGGGCCGCTCCTGATGTGACGACCGAATACCTCGAGAGCCTCAACGTCCAACATCTCGTGTCCCAGTTCACGACCTATTACGACTGCTGTCAGCCGCGGGTGACGAACATCCACCAGATCGCACGCGATGTGGACATGGCCATCGTGCTCCCTGGAGAGACCTTCAGCCTCAACGAGCATGTCGGCGAGCGCACCGAGGAAGGCGGCTACGTTCCCGCCGGCACCATCGTCGCCGGTGAGATCGAAGACACCGTCGGAGGTGGTGTCAGCCAGTTCACCACCACCATGTACAACGCAATCTTCTGGGGCGGTTACGAAGACGTCGAGCACAAGGCTCACTCCTACTACTTCAGCCGCTACCCCGAAGGCATCGAAGCCACCCTCAACTGGCGCACGCCGGACCTGAAGTTCAAGAACAACCGCGATCACGCCGTCGTGATCGACACGGTGTTCTCGGACACTTCCATCACCGTCAGATTCTTCGGCGAGAACGATGGGCGAACGCTGAAAGGCGAGCAGAGCGGTGGGAAGCTGCGGATCTGGGTGGACGAGGAAGGCGGCCCCGAAGCGCGCCACGTCAAGGGAACCGTGTCCGAGAGATTCGCGATCACTCAGCCGGGCGAGCCCCGCTTCGAGCCCAACCCCGAGATCCCACCTGAAGAGCCGAAGCAGACGCAGTTCGAGAGCGAAGGCTGGAGCGTGCGGGTCACTCGCCGGATCCTCGTCAACGACGTCGAGGTCGAGTCGCAGGAATGGGTGGTGCGGTACGCACCTCGCTTCGCCGTCTTCGAGGTGCACCCGTGCATGATGCCCGACTCGACGGAGACGTGCCCGACAACGACGACCACAACGACGATCCCCCCGACAACAACGACGGCACCGACGACTACGTCATCGGAGGGGTAGGCCTACTCGTCCTCCGACTCGTCTTCCTTCTCGGCCTCCTTCTCGGCCTCGTAGTGCCGGAGGAAGTGGCTCGTCACATCGGTGACCTGTGAGGTCGTCGCCTCGTCCCAGCCGCCGGGACGCCGCACCGAGACGGTGTTTTGCAGGACGTAGACGTGGTCGATGCCGATCCCGAGCTCGAAGAGGCGTTTGGCGAGCTCTCCCGGGACTGCTCTGCCGGGCTGAGCCGGTGTGATGGCATAGCCGTCCTGGCCGGTCAGGCTGCGATCGGTGTCGATGAGCAAGACATCGCCGATCTCGTCGACATCCCTGATTTCAACTGTCTGTCCCATGCGGGGCGAGATGTTACTTCAGGACCCCATCCCACCGGAATCCTCGCCGATCTCGTGGACCTTGACGAGGTTGGTCGAAGCCCGGACGCCCGGTGGCACTCCCGCCACCATCACCACCCGGTCGCCACGGTTGGCCAGACCTTGCGACTCGAGATACCGCGAAGCGGTGGAGATCTCTTCGTCGGTGTAGACCCTTCGGTCCAGGGGGTGCGGGAGCACCCCCCACATCAAAGCCATCTGCCGCTCGGTGGCCGGGTTCGGTGTGAAGGCGTTGATCGCCACTTCCGGTCGATACTTGGAGATGAGCCGCGCCGTGTTTCCGGACTCCGTGAAGGCCACGATCATCTTCGCGTCGACATTCACGGCGATTTCGGTGGCCGCCTGGGCGACCGCCGATGCCACAGTGTTTCCGTCGCCGACGAACGGGACCGGGTGCGAGCCACGCAGGGAGAGAGTCCCCTGTTCGGTGTCCAGGCAGATCAGCGCCATAGCCTCGATCGCCTTGATCGGATAGGAGCCGATTGCTGTCTCACCGGAAAGCATCACTGCATCCGTGCCGCCAAACACCGCATTGGCAACGTCGGTTACCTCTGCGCGCGTCGGTCGCGGGCTCTGGATCATGGACTCGAGCATCTCGGTCGCCGTGATGGAGATTCGGCCTGCGGCATTTGAGCGCTTGAGGATGTAGTTTTGGATCA
>QQVI01000215.1 GCA_003388545.1 Actinomycetota bacterium | reverse complement strand
CTTCGCAGCGAATCCCCTGATCCACCTATCGTTGGTGGCGAAATGCCCAAGTCCCAAGCAATCCAGAGTCGCCTCACCGACGAGGACATCTATCTATGGAATGAGGGCACCCATTTCCGGCTGTACGACAAGCTCGGCGCACATCCGGGCGATGACGGGACCTACTTCGCCGTCTGGGCACCCAACGCCGACAAGGTGTCGGTCGTTGGCGATTGGAACGGATGGGACCCCGAGACCAACCCGCTCACCCCCAGGGGCACGTCGGGGATATGGGAGGGTGTGATTCCCGATGTCGATAAGGCAGCTGCCTACAAGTATCGAATTGCCAACGGCAGTCATGTCGTCGAAAAAGCCGACCCCTTCGGCTTTCACCACGAGACACCTCCACACACAGCCTCAAAGGTATGGGACCTCGAGTACGTCTGGGGCGACGACCATTGGATGAAGACGCGTGGCGAAGCAAACAGCCTCACCTCGCCGATCAGTGTCTACGAAGTCCATCTCGGCTCATGGCGACGCGGCGAGGAAGGCCGCCAGCTCAGCTATGCAGAGCTTGCCGAGCAGTTGAGCGAGTATGTCGCTGATCTTGGATTCACCCATGTGGAACTGCTCCCGGTGATGGAGCATCCCTTCTACGGCTCCTGGGGCTATCAGACAACGGGCTACTTCGCTCCGACCAGCCGCTATGGGACACCGCAGGACTTCATGGCGCTGGTCGATCAGCTCCATCAGGCCGGCATAGGCGTCATCCTCGACTGGGTCCCCTCGCATTTCCCCACCGATGAGCACGGTCTTGGTCTCTTCGACGGAACCCATTTGTTCGAGCATGCCGATCCACGGCAGGGATTCCAGCCCGACTGGAGCACTTACGTCTACAACTACGGGCGCTCCGAAGTTCGGTCGTTCTTGATCAGCAACGCCCTCTTCTGGCTGGATAAATATCACATCGACGGACTACGCGTCGATGCCGTGGCCTCGATGCTGTACCTGGACTACTCGCGCAAGGAAGGCGAGTGGATACCGAATATCCACGGAGGACGGGAGAATCTCGAGGCGATTTCCTTCCTTCAGAAGCTCAACGAGACCATCTACCTCGAGTACCCGGACACCCAAACAATGGCTGAAGAGTCGACGGCCTGGCCCGGTGTGTCCCGACCCACCTTCCTTGGCGGCCTCGGGTTTGGCCTCAAGTGGGACATGGGCTGGATGCACGACACCCTCGTCTACATGTCGAAAGAGCCGGTCCACCGCAGCTACCACCATCACGAGCTGACATTCCGCGCCGTCTACGCGTTCAGCGAGAATTTCATGCTGCCGCTGTCACACGACGAGGTGGTCTACGGCAAGCGATCGCTCCTCGAGAAGATGCCCGGAGACGACTGGCAGAAGTTCGCGAATCTGCGCCTGCTCCTCACGGCGATGTACACCCAGCCGGGGAAGAAGCTGCTGTTCATGGGAGCCGAGATCGCGCAGCGATCAGAATGGGACCACGAACGGCAGCTCGAGTGGCATCTGCTGGACCACGGCGCCCATCAGGGGATCTCCCGTTTGACGGGCGACCTGAATCGTCTCTACCGGGAAGAGCCGGCCCTTCACGAGCTGGACTGCGACCCGGCCGGCTTTGAATGGGCTGTTCCCAATGACTCGGCCAATAGCGTGCTCGCCTTCCTCCGTAAGTCGAGCGACGGCTCGACCATCCTCGTCATTCACAACATGACGCCCATCCCGCGCCATGCATACAGGGTTGGGGTTCCCGAGCCCGGGGAGTGGGAGGAGCTGCTCAACTCCGACGCTGCTCCTTACGGAGGATCGGGTCAGGGCAATCTCGGTGGGGTCGACACCGGGCCTTTGGCTGTGCCCCACCACGGCCAGCCGCATTCCATAGATCTGACGCTTCCCCCGCTTGGAAGTCTCATATTGCGTTACCGGGAACACTCCGACCGGGACGAGGACTGACGAAGGAATGGCGAACACACCAGCGACCGACAGACGCGTCGTCATCGAGGCGGTATCCCCCAAGGTCGACTGTGGGCGTTTTGCCGCCAAGTCCGTAGTCGGCGATCCGATTGTCGTGAAAGCGAAGGTCTTTGCGGACGGGCACGACGCAGTCGTCGCCGTCTTGGAGCACAGACGGTCCGGCAACGACACCTGGAACGAAACGCCGATGGACTTCCTGGGCAATGACAGCTGGGAGGCGACATTCACGGCCGACGAGCTCGGAACTTGGGAGTACCGGATCACGGGCTGGGTCGATCACTTTGTCAGCTGGGCCGAGGGCTTGAAGAAGAAGTTCGAGGCCGGCGTCGTATCCGACGTCGACCTGGCCATCGGCGCGGAGCTGCTGGCAGCAGCGTCAGATAGGTCGAAGGGAAAGCCTGCAAAGACGCTCCAGGGTCATTCCAAGACTCTTTCCGACACGAGCATCCATGAGGAGGTGCGCGTAGGGCTCGCTCTTTCCGAAGAGGTAACCCAGCTGATGGGTGCTCACCCCGATCGCAGCCGAGCCACGACGCTGGAGAATCCTCTGCCGGTAATCGTGGACCGCCAAGAGGCGGTCTTCTCCAGCTGGTATGAGTTGTTCCCTCGCTCGTGGTCGACCGAGCCAGGACGTCACGGAACCTTCGCCGATGTCGAGGCACACCTCGACTATGTCGACGACCTGGGATTCGACGTCCTCTACCTGCCGCCCATCCACCCGATCGGGGAGAAGTTCCGAAAAGGGCCCAACAACACGCTTGACGCCGGCCCCAAAGACCCTGGAGTGCCATGGGCAATTGGGTCGAAGGACGGCGGGCACATGGCCATACACCCCGAACTCGGGACCGCCGAGGACTTCCGGTCACTTGTAGATGCGGCGGCCGAGAAGGGAATATCCATTGCCCTTGACATTGCCCTTCAGGTGTCACCCGACCACCCGTGGGTCGACGAGCACCCGGAGTGGTTCAAGCACAGGCCTGACGGCACCATCCAATACGCCGAGAACCCGCCGAAGAAGTACCAGGACATCTACCCAATTGACTTCGAAACGAGCAATCCAGAGGCGTTGTGGAAAGGACTCAAAGAGGTCTTCGATCATTGGATCGACCAAGGCGTGAAGATCTTCAGGGTCGACAACCCGCATACCAAGTCGTTCTCATTCTGGGAGTGGCTGATCACAGAGACGCGCACGGCGCATCCGGATGTGATCTATCTAGCCGAAGCCTTCACCCGTCCCGCCGTCATGCATCGCCTGGCCAAGCTGGGCTTCAACCAGTCGTACACCTACTTCGCCTGGCGCAACTCGAAGAGCGAGTTAATCGAATACATGAGTGACCTGGATGAGGTTTCGGATTTCTTCCGCCCCAACTTCTGGCCCAACACTCCTGACATCCTCACCGAGATGCTCCAAACAGGCACGAGAGCAGCGTTCGTCAGTCGCGTAGTTCTCGCCGCGACTCTCAGCGCGAGCTATGGCATCTACGGGCCTGCGTTCGAGTTGATGGAGCACCAGCCCCTCAGACCTGGCTCCGAGGAGTACCTCAACTCCGAGAAGTATCAGATTCGTCAGTGGGATCTGAGAAGCGGGCGCAGCCTCGCACCGCTCATCACACAACTGAACAAGGCTCGCCATGCGCATCCGGCGCTGCAACGCAACGGGAACCTCGTGTTCCACGACACCGACAACGAAATGATCCTCGCCTACTCGA
>QQVI01000035.1 GCA_003388545.1 Actinomycetota bacterium | reverse complement strand
TACGGGCAGAACGCTGCCAGATAGCACCCCTTACAGTCGCGTAGGCATGCAGAGAGGCCGCCGATCGAATCGGCGGCCTCTCTGTCAGTCGGTTGATCGGAGGGATATCAACCAGAGATCGAGGGCGGGAGCAGAACGGCATCGATGATGTGAATCACACCGTTGGATGCCTCGACGTCGGCCGTGGTGACGGTCGCCGTCTGGTTCTGGAAGGTGACGGTGCCGGCGTCATCGACGACGACTACAAGCTCTTCACCGCCCAGGGTCTCGACAGGGATCTCCTCGGTCCCGGCGGCGACGATGTCACTGGAGGTGACGACGTTGCCAAGAACGTGGTAGTTGAGAATCGCCGTGAGGGTCTCGGTGTCGGCAAGGAGCTCCTCGGCGGTGAGGCCCAGGTCGGCCAAGGCCGCCTCAAAGGCTGCGTTCGTGGGAGCGAACACGGTCAATGTGGCGTCGGCGTTGGCCAGTGCATCCGTCAGGCCGGCGGCCTCGACAGCTGCGAGCAGGGTCGAGAAGTCCTCGTTACCCACGACGACGTCGGCGATGGTGTTGCCCATCTCCTCGTCGTCCATCTCATCGTCCATGTCTTCATCCATCGCCTCGGTGGTGGTCGTCTCAGCAACCGTGGTCGTGGTGGTGTCTGCATCGTCACCGTCGTCAGCGGCGCTACCGCAGGCGGCGAGTACGAGCATCAACGCTGCAAAAATCGCAGCGAATCTGAACCTCTTGGTCATGGTTTCTTTCCTTTCAAGCTTCACGCTCTGATTTGTCCGGCACGGTGTTTGTGCCGTCGACCTCTATTCGTTGCAGTCAGCTGATCGGATGAAGGCGAGCCTCCTCGGAGCCCCTCTGGAGAGGTGTGTCCGCTCCAGTCGGGGCTACGGCTACGGTGCCGCCGATGGAAGTGATCGAATGGCTGCTCGACTCCGATCCCGCTTTGCGATGGCAGGTCCGGCGGGATCTCACCGGCGCCACTGAGACGGAGCTCGCTGCTGAGCGATCCCGTGTCGCCACCGAGGGATGGGGCGCCCGGCTGTTGGCGCTGCAAGGGGAGGATGGCCAATGGGCCGGCGGTGCTCACTTCCCCGCCGAATTCGACTGGTCAACTCTGCACAGAGACGAGGACGGTCGTCTCGTCGGCCAACCGTGGACCTCGACGTCGTGGTCGTTGACCCTCCTCCGCCTCTTCGGACTCGACCCGGAGAGCCAACAAGCACGGACCGCCGTTGCTGGAGTCAGAGAAGGCTGTGTTTGGGAGCACGAGGGCCAGCGCTTCTTCGACGGCGAAGTCGAACCGTGCATCAATGGGATGACGGTCGCCAACGGCTCCTACTTCGGAGAGGACGTCTCGAGCATCGTCGACCGACTCCTCGGAGAGCAGATGGAAGATGGAGGTTGGAACTGCGAACAGGAGAACGGGTCTACCCGGGGCTCATTCCACACAACGATCTCTGTCCTCGAGGGGCTGTTGGAATTCGAAGAGGCAAATGGCCCATCACCCGCCACTTCGGAGGCGCGAGGGCGCGGCGAGGAATACCTACTGGAACGCCGAATGCTCAGCCGCCTATCGACCGGTGAAGTGATCGACCCCTGGTTCACCCAGTTCGCCTTTCCCTACTGGTGGCGATACGACGTCCTGCGCGGCCTCGACTACCTGAGACGTGCCGGAGTGCCGCCCCAGGAGCGCACTGAGGAAGCGATGCGGATTGTCGTGCGCAATCGCAGCTCTGACGGCCGCTGGCCACGCCAGAGGTTCGATCGTGGCGCAACCCACTTCGACATCGACGCCCCGGAAGGTGAGCCAAGCCGCTGGAACACCTTCCGAGCCCTACGGGTGCTCGATTGGGCAGCCGGCTGAGTTCAGTGGGATTCGCCTTCCTCGCCTTCGCAGAGGCGAATGAATTCGAAGACCTTGCGATATCCGTCGCTGGACTCCACGACGACAGCGAACTCGTCATTGCACGGAGCCTCTTCGAAGAAGACTTTCAGCTCCCATTTGCCCTTCTCACCCACGACAGTGTGACCTGACCCAAAGTCGGAGACGACCCAGACCTCGGTGCCAGGTGTCCCGCTGCCATGCCAAACGTCGTAGGGAGGCTCTTCGCCGCAGGATCCGTAGGTTTGATAAGCGACGAAATCCGACTCCTTGGGCTCTTCTTCGGGCTCCTCTTCGACGTCGAGGAACACCTGAACCTCGGCGTGAGATTCGTTGCCCGCAGCGTCCACGGCGGTGAACTTCGCGACGTTTCCGCCGGGCGAAAGGATCAAGACGATGCGCCAATGCCCTTCTTCGTCGATGTCGGCTTGGTAGCCGGCCGCAAAGACTTGCGATCCTGGCTCGGCGATGCCCTCGAAAGCGACTTTGCTTTCGCTGAAGTGCGCTCCGTCCTCCGGATAGAGAATCGCCAGATCGGGTGGGCTGGTGTCGTGTTCCGGCTCCTCCTCCGGCTCCTCGAGGTGGTCTTTCGCCGCAGTCGGCTCGGTCTTCTCCACCGAGCCCTCTTCCTCGGCAAAGGTCACATCGACTCCGTCGTCGTCGGAAGGAACCGTGGTGGTGGTGGTCTCGTGAGCCTCCTCACCCGCAACGGGCCCAGCCGAATCGGGAGTCGCCACGATCGCAAGCGCCACACCACCGACTAGCAGCGTCGCCACGGTCGCGGCGACAACAAATGTCCTCTTCATCGGGTCCTCTCTTCCGCAAAGGACCTCCCAGCACCCCGACCCAGTCTCGCGCACCGCCGATCACGGCTGAATAGGCACAACGACCTACGCCCGGATTGCTCAGGCAGGCTGCTCGGGCTCCCAGCCGCGGTCTATGCCCAGCACCCACCATGCCACTACGACCGCGGCACCGAGATGCCACAAGCCATGCGGTTGAAGCAGAGACTCCGGATCACAGAACGGGCCGTTGGTGGATCCGAGCCGACCAAAAACCGCCAGTCCCCCAAGGACGAGGAGAGCTGTGATGGTTCGAGGCGATCGGTGCCAGAACAGGTGTATGACGACACCTGCAGCAGTCAACACCACAGCCAACAGGTCGGCCGCTCCTGGAACTGCCCAGAGCAATAGCCCAATCAAGGCGAAGCCCGGAAGTCTCGTCAACCTCTCCCATGGCGAGCCGAGACCGGCGATGATGAGGAGCAGCCAGTCGAGCGTCACATCGTGAGCCCATTGTGAACCTGGAGGCATCGGCCCGTGGAAGAGGAAGGACCCAACGCCGGTAGCAATGAGTGCGATGCCCACCCAGCGCAGGCGCGGTCGCCTCGCCACGATCAAACCCGCTGCCACAAAGGCGATCGTCGTCAGCGTGTTGACCGGCTGACCCAGAAAGGTGCTTGTGATCAGCTCACAGTCACTGGTCGGCATTTCGAGGTCACACGCTAGACCCCCGCCCCCGTAGGAATCTCTAGGAGGTGCGTGACCTCAAGGTCTATGCCCTGCCCATCGTGTCATCACATGCGCTGTGACCGCATGGGCATACGCCCTCTTCGGTCTCCACGTGAGAACTGCATATATCCGAGCAGTAGACGAGGCCTTCAGCCGGCTCACAGAGGCACGGACCGTGTTTGCATTGCATGGGTTTTGCTCCTGTATGCGTCGGGGAAGGGAATACCCGGCTTCCGCCTGTGAGAAACGGGACGTTCGTCAGTGAGCTATGGCGCGGGTGGTGTAAGCCGACTCCAGACGCTCCA
>QQVI01000092.1 GCA_003388545.1 Actinomycetota bacterium | reverse complement strand
AGCTCGCGGGAGAGATCGACCCCGCGCAGACGCTCACCACGACCTTCCGGATGGTCAACGTCGATCACGGAGCTCGCAAGACCATCACAAAAGATGAGATGCACGCCTTGATGGAGGAGGCGGCTGCCTCCGGCGAATACGACCTGCCGAGACGCGAGGGAAGCGATCACATCACCCCCATCGATGGCATGACGGCGACCGTCATGACACGAATCGACCAGGTGCGGCCGGACGCTGACGGCTCATTCCGGAACGCAACCGATCCAGAGGTCCTCACCCGGGTTGAGATCGAAGGTCGCCGCCAAGCGCTCGAGTACGCCAGGTTCCTAATCGATAGGGTGCCCGGCTATGGGCAGGCGCGGCTTGTCGCTCTTTCGAGCCAGATAGGCCTCAGGGAGACCCGACGTGTGTACGGGGACTACAGGATCACTCGGGATGACGTCCTTGCCGCCAGGCAGTTCGATGACCAAATCGGGCTGTGTGGCGCCCCGATCGAAGACCATCATGGCGGAGAGGGGACCGGGACCACCTGGGAGTATCTGCCGGAGGGAAGTGCGGTGGGCATCCCGCTGAGAACTCTCATTGCTAGCGACTCGGTCAACACCCTGATGGCGGGAAGGTGCTTCTCGGCCACCCACGATGCTCAGGCCTCCATCCGATCCATGGCCCAGTGCATGGCAATGGGCCAAGCATCGGGAACCGCTGCAGCCATGGCTGCAGCAGTCGGTGGTGACGTTCGGGCGGTCGATGTGGCAGACCTCCGCGACCAGTTGCGGAAGGACGGCGCCACACTCGAATTGGCATGATCGTCCGAACCGTCCTGGGCGATATCGATCCCACCGAGCTTGGTGTCACATATGCCCACGAGCATCTGATCATCGACAGTTCGACGGTCGCCCGGGAGTGGCCCCACATTCACCTACCTTCGGTGGATGAGGCCGTCGCCGAGGTGGGGATCTGCGTAGCTGCCGGAGTGAACGCCTTTATCGACGCCATGCCTACGGGCTCGGGGCGGAATCTCGACAAGCTGGCCCAGGTGTCTCGCTCCACAGGCGCGCATGTGATCGCAACGACGGGCATGCACACGATGAAGTACTACGAGGGAGTCGAGTGGGCGAACGATGACGCCGGGTCGCTGGCGCACAGGTTCCTTGCCGAGATTCAGCAGGGTGTCAACGGCGTGCGAGCCGGTGTTATCAAGGTGGCTACGACAGGCCCTTCCCTCACAGAGCGGGAGCGAGCAGTGATCGAGGCCGCCGGGATCGTCCATGAGCGAACCGGGGTACCCGTGCTGACACATTGTGAGGAGGGACTCGGAGCCCTCGAGCAGATCGGAGCCCTCGAGGGCGCAGGGGTGGATCTGAGCCGGGTGATCGTTTCTCACACCGACAAGGTGGCTGAAGTCGACTATCACAAAGCGATACTCGAGACGGGGGTGAACGTCGAATACGACCAGTCACTGCGCCAGCACCTGGTGGGGTCGTCGGGCACTGCATCGCTCGTTGCCGCGATGCTGGAGAGAGGCTTCGGCGATCAGCTGTTGCTCGGGACCGACGGAGCGCGACGCAGCCTATGGACGTCTCTGGGTGGATCCCCGGGGCTCGCCTGGCTGAAAAGAGGCTTTCCCGTCGTGCTGGCCGAATACGGCGTGACCGATCAAAATCTGCATTCGATGCTGGTCCGGAACCCGGCCCGGATACTCGCTTTTCATCCCGATTGAGGGTCAGAGTCGGGAGGCTGCGGATTCGTCGGCCCACACGACGACGTTTTCAGCAGACCTGAGAAACGACGATGGAACCTCGGGGCTGACCGGGCCTTTCAGTGTCTGTTCGAGGATTCCGGCCTTGTGCTCACCGGTCACGAGCAGCCAGATCTCGTCTGACTGGAGCAGGCGGCCGAGGCCTATGGTCAAACCCCAATCGGTGGTTCCCTCGGCGCCATATCGGTCGAGCCCCTCGGCAGTTGTGTCAGCGAGCTCGACCACCCGTGTTGGAGACCCCGGGTCCGACCCTGGCTCGTTCAAGCCGAGGTGGCCATTGGCGCCCAATCCGAGCAGGGTCAGCTCGAGACCGCCCGCCGCGATGAGCATTTCATAGCGCGAGCACTCCGCTCTCAAGTCGTCTGCCTGCGGATCGAGCCCATGGAGCCTCGCCGGAGGTTCCGCGAGGTGCGCGATCAAGTCGCGGCGGAGCATCTCGTCGCAGCGGCCCTGGTCACCGACGTCGAGGCCGAATTCGTCGAGCAGGAAAATGGTCGCCTGGCTGAAGTCTCCCCGCTTCGACACCTCTCGATAGACCGGGGCGGGCGTGCGCCCGGTAGGCAGGCACATTCGCAATTCCGGATCGGCGTTGAGCCTCTGCGCCCATTCCTCGGCCACCTCCGGAGCCCATCGGGTATCGGGCAGCACCCGTAGCTCGAGACTCAATCAACCACGAGATCGAAGATCGAGCCGTCTTCCTTGTGCGAGAGGATCAGCTTGCTTCGGCCGTCTGGCAGGGTTTCTCGTTTGACGATTGAGTGTCCGTCGTGCAGCTCAGCCTTCTTCTCGATGCGCGGGGTCGAGCCGCCACGCCAGTCGACTTCCACCGGCTCCCATTGCCTGGACTCCGCCGAGCGGTATGCGGCGTCCATGACCGCGTTCACGACGTAGCCGTCGTAGAACGTCTCCATCGGCTCCCGGCCGTCTTCCATCGCCTGGAACATGTCGGTGAACATGTCGACATAGCCGAGCTCGGCGATTTCGTCGCCGACCGGGAACAGCCAGCCTTCTGTCGACTCCAGCTTCTCAGCGACATAGCCATCGCCACCGCCGGATGTGTACATCTCGAATCCCGTGCGAAGGAAGTGGTTGAGCCAGATGGTCCCCTCGGTGCCGGCAACCTCGTCGCGAAGGTCCATGCCGCCACGGAACGTCCAGCTCACCTCGAATTGGCCTAACGCGCCTGATTCGAACCTGATCAACGCGACGGCATTGTCTTCCGCCTTGATCGGGTGCACGAGAGTGTCGGCCCAGCACATGACTTCGAGAGGTCGGTTGTCTTTGCCGGCAAAGTTGCGGATGATCTCGATGCAGTGGCATCCCAGATCGACGATCGCACCACCGCCTGCCTTGTCACGGTCCCAGAACCAGGCGCTATGTGGTCCAGGATGGGTCTCCCGGGACCGGACCCAGGTGACGTCGCCAATCGCACCTTGCGACACCGAGCGGATCGCCTTGAGCGTTTTTGGTGTGTAGACGAGGTCTTCGAGGTACCCGGCGAAGACTCCTGCCGACTCGACTTTGTCGAGGATGCGCTTCGCCTCCTCACCACTCCTGGCCAAGGGCTTGGTGCAGAGCACAGCCTTGCCGGCGTCGGCAACCATGGAGATGACCTCCTCATGGAGGTGGTTGGGTAGTCCGACCACCACCACGTCGGTGGCATCGTGATTGATGGCTTCTTCGATCGACGTGTTGTGGGACGGGATCGACCAGCGCTCGGCGAACGCTTGCCCTCTCTCCTCGGAGCGGGAGTACACGACTTCGACCCGGTCCCTCGAACGCTGTGAGTGCAAGGTTGCGGTGTAGAAGTCCCCGATCAAACCGGTTCCGAGCATTGTGATCTTGTGGGAGTCCATCCCATCCTCCTGCGGTCAGAAATATGTCTATACAACTTATCAGCCCGCAGCATCGGGTGTCGGCCGACCGACGCAGAACCCGGGTGTCAGGGGCGGGTTCCGGCTTA
>QQVI01000208.1 GCA_003388545.1 Actinomycetota bacterium | reverse complement strand
GACATTCGCCTCGTACGACGGCAGTGGCATCCACGTTTGGAGGATCTCGTTGGCCTTCTTCTGCAGCTCGAGATCGATCGTCGTGAAGATCTGATAGCCCCCACCGCCCTCACAGGCGACGTCGTCTGCGGGGCATCCGAAGATGGAGATCTTGCGCTCTTCCCGGGTGTCGCCCAGGAAGGAGAACTCAGGGTCGCTGAGCAGCTGTCGTTTCGCCTCCGCCACAACATGGTCGGCCTCGCCGCGTCGGAGAGGCGTGTCGACGACGTCGAGGGAACTCGCCTTGGCTATCTCGGCCTCTTCGGGCGTGATCCAGCCGTTCTCAGCCATCTCGTCGATCACATCGTCGCGGCGCTCGAGGGTGATCTCGGGCCTGGTCCGGGGGTTGTACAGAGACGGATTACGCACGAGCACGGCCAGGGTGGCCGCTTCGTGGATCTCGATGTCGGCGAGATCCTTGTTGTAGAACTCCTCGGCGGCCGTCTTGACCCCGTAGGCACCGCCACCGAAATACACCGAGTTCATGTAGAACTCGAGGATCCTCTCCTTGGAGAAGCGGCGCTCGACCTCCGCCGACACGAATGCCTCGGTGATCTTTCTCGAAAGAGTGTTCTCCGAACCGACAAAGGCATTCTTGACGACCTGCTGGGTGATGGTCGACCCACCCCTCGTGGTGTCGTATATGAGATTGTCGATGGCCGCCGAGAAAATCGCCGAGAAGTCGACGCCGTCGTGTTCAAAGAACTCGGCGTCCTCCGCAGCGAGCATCGCATGGACCATCACTTCGGGAATCTGTGAGTAGGGAATGGGCTCGGAGTTCCTCCCATCATGCAACTCTGCAAGGAGCTCACCTGACGCGGCATATATCTGACTTGTCCTGCTCAGGTCGGGGAGGGTCAGTTCCATCGAACGCGTGTCGGGTATCCACTCGCTGGTCACATCCTCGAACGTGCCATATGCCGAGTTCGCACCCAGGAACGCGAACAAGCCAACCCATCCCGATAGGAGGAGAGACATAGAAAGAAGAGTCGCCAGAGCGCCGAACCATCGTCCGCGTCGCTCGCGCGCCTCTATCTGGTGAATGAGGGACTTGTTTGCCATCTGAGGGATCTGACGTCATTGGCCGACGGAGAAGTTCCCGCCACGGCCAACGTGACATCTGTCAGGATAGGGCCATAAATGGATAAAACCCGTATCACGACCAGCGATATCGAGATCGACGAGGTGTACTCGAACCTGCCTGATGGATATGCCTTGGAGGCCCCCGGCGAATTCCCGTTCACTCGTGGTCCCTATCCCTCGATGTACCGGGGGAGGCTGTGGACGATGCGCCAGTACGCCGGGTTCGGTACTGCCGAGGACACCAACCGACGCTTCCGATCGCTGCTCGAAGCGGGGCAGACCGGCCTGAGTGTGGCCTTCGACCTCCCGACCCAGATGGGCCTCGATTCAGATCATGAGTTGGCGGCGGGAGAGGTCGGCAAGGTCGGCGTCGCGATCGACACTCTCGCAGACATGCAGCGCCTTTTCGACGGGATCCCCCTCGATGAGGTGTCAACCTCGATGACGATCAATGCAACCGCCCCCATCCTCCTTCTGCTCTATGAGCTCGTGGCCGAAGAGCAAGGCGTGCCGGCAGACCAACTGCGTGGCACCGTTCAGAACGACATCCTCAAGGAGTACGTTGCGCGGGGCACCTACATCTATCCGCCCCGCCCCTCCATGAGGCTCATCACCGACCTCTTCGGCTACGCAAACCGGGAAATCCCAAATTGGAACACGATCTCGATAAGCGGATATCACATAAGAGAGGCAGGAGCGACGGCCGCGCAGGAGCTTGCTTTCACGATTGCCAACGGACTGGCCTATGTGCACGCCGGCATGGAGGCAGGGATGGGAATCGATGAGTTCGGGCCGCGCCTCTCCTTCTTCTGGAACGGACACAACAACCTCTTCGAGGAGGTCGCGAAATTCCGGGCGGCCCGCCGGATATGGGCGAAGCAGATGCGCTCTCTCGGCGCCACTGACCCCAAAGCCGAGGCCATGAGATTTCATGTGCAGACGGCGGGCTCGACTCTCACGGCACAGCAACCGCTGAACAATGTGGCTCGGACCACGATCCAGGCCCTCGCGGCGATATTGGGAGGTACTCAGTCTTTGCACACGAATGCCTTTGACGAGGCACTTGGCCTGCCCACCGACGAGTCGGCTCTCGTCGCGCTGAGAACTCAGCAGATCCTCGCTCATGAGTCGGGAGTCGCCGACACGGTCGACCCGCTGGCGGGCTCCTTCTTCGTGGAGAACCTGACCGAGGAGCTCGAAGCTCAGGCGACCTCCCTCATCGCTCGAATCGAGGAGATGGGCGGCGCCGTCCGGGCGATCGAGGACGGTTGGATGCAGGCCCAAATCGAGGAGTCTGCCTACGCCGAAGCTCGGCGTCAGTCGGACGGCTCGAGTGTCGTGGTCGGGATGAATCGCTTCACCGTCGACGAGGAGCGCCCGATTCCAGTCCTCGAGGTCGATCCTGCGCTCGAAGAGGCTCAGGTGAAGCGCACCGTCGAGTGGCGAAGCTCTCGCGACAATGACGCCGTGCAAGGCGCTCTTTCGCAATTGGGTACGAAGGCGGCGACCGATGCCAACCTATTGCCCCCGATGAAGGATGCGCTGCGGGCGGGTGCGACGGTGGGCGAGATCTCCGATGCGCTCCGCGAAGTCTTCGGCATCTATCGCCCTTCCTGAGTACGGCATTCGCACTCCACTCCAATTAGCGTCGAACTCGAAATGGCAAAGACGCGCACTCATCTCCTGGTCGTCGGCGGGGGACCAGCCGGCACTCAGGCTGCCACCACGGCGGCCGCCAAAGGAGCGACGGTCACGCTCATCGAGAAGAACATCGTCGGCGGCGCCGCCCACCTCTGGGATTGCATCCCATCGAAGACGATGGCCGCCAGCGCCCTCCGTCACTCCTCGGTTAGAAACGCAGCGAAGCTCGGCCTGGTAACCGACGCAGGCCAGGTCGACATGGACGTGTTGGCGTCCCGCATCAAGGACATCACCGGCGATATCAATCGAAACTGGGTCACCCTGCTCGAGTCACAGGGAGTCCGCATGCTCCCCGGCACCGGGCGTTTCACGGGACCCAATTCGGCCGCAGCGACAGATTCGGAAGGCTTGGAGACAACGGTCGTCTTCGACAGGGCCCTCATCTCGACCGGCTCCTATCCGAGGATCCCGGATTGGGCGCCGGTGGACGGTGAGCGCGTCCTTACGACCCGGGACTGCTACGACCTCGAGACAGTGCCCGAGCACATCGTGATCATCGGCTCAGGCGTCACAGGAGTCGAGTTCGTTCACATCTTTGAGAGCCTGGGGGCGCAGGTGAGCCTGGTCGTCTCACGCCAACAGATCCTGCCTCACCGCGATGCCGAGGTGGCCGCCGAGCTCGAGGAGGACTTCCTGGAAAGGGGAGTCCGCCTGATCATCGGAGCGCGGGCCGAGAAGATCGACGTTGCCGACGATGGCGTGGTCGTGTTCTGCGACGACGGACGAGTGATCAGGGGGTCACACGCCCTTCTCGCCGTCGGATCGGTCCCCTTGAGCGATGGTCTCGGCCTCGACGAAGCAGGGATCGCCACCGACAACGGTTATGTGACTGTCGACGAATATCAGCGGACCAGTCAGCCTCACATCTATGCCGCGGGCGATGTGACAGGCCAGATGCCGCTCAGCTCGGTGGCATCCATGCAGGGAAGGAAAATCGCCCATCATGCC
>QQVI01000357.1 GCA_003388545.1 Actinomycetota bacterium | reverse complement strand
CTGGAGCCCATGCTTGTCGAAGAGGTCTGCGGCGACCGCCGCTCCACGAGTCGTCCCGTAGCTCTCACCGGCCAGAAAGACGGGAGAGCCCCATCGGTCGTTGCGACTCAGGTACGAAACGATGAATTGCGAGAACGCCTCGATGTCCTTGGAGAAGTGGTGGTACTCCTTCTCTTTGTCCTTCGGCATGCCACGGGAGAGGCCCGTGCCTATGGCATCGACGTGAACGACGTCGGCCACGTCGAGGATGGAGTACTCGTTGTCCACGAGTCGACCCGGGACTCCGACGGGGAATCCGTCGTCGTCGAACTCCACCCGCTTCGGCCCGAACAGTCCGAGATGGAGCCATACCGTTGACGAGCCGGGGCCCCCGTTGAAAGCAAAGATGAGGGGACGATCGGCGGGATCGGCGTCGTCTTTCGTGTACGCCACGTAGAAGAACACCGCCTTCTTGTCGTCGTCACGCTCGATCACCTGCGTCGCGGCAGTGGCGGTGTAGGCCACCTTTGATTTGCCGAACTTGCCGGTATATGACTTGGTGACGAGCTGCTCTTCGATCTCGGGAAGCTCTTCTTCTTCCGAGTCTTCGCGCTTCACGTCGGCGTCGTTCTTCTTCCCGTCTGACATAGGCAGCGAGGCTAGACCAAACGTCTGATCTAGTCTTTCGGAACCTGGCCTTCCTCGGCGTCGATGACCCGCCCTGCATCGTCGATCCACTCTTCAGGTGCGACACCGAGCCCTTCGGCGATGCGATTGATGTAGTTGAAGTACGCCACCACCTGGACGCAGCTGGAGATCCCGCGATCGTCGAACCCCTGCTCCCGGAGTTCGTGGACGTCCGATTCGCCCACTTGATGTGGAGATTGCGTCAGCTTCACGGCGAAGCGCACCAGCGACATCGTCGCCTCATCGAGCCCCGATGTCTCCCAGTCGATGGCGATGCGGTCGACCAACTCGTCGTCTGCGACCTCGGCACGGAGGTCGTGGAGATGGGCCGCCGTTCAGTAATAGCAGTGATTGATTTGCGACGTGACCGAAGCCAGCAGCTCTCTTTGCGCCCGGCTCAGCGGCGAGTCTCCATACATGACCGAGAGGTACAAGCGCATCGAGTCTCTCATGACTTCCGGCAGCTGGCTCTGGATCGAGACGATCTTCCAGATACGACCGGCTCTGGCGATGGCCTTGTCGTACTCCTTGCGGGCGACGCCTGTCGTCTCGTCGTAGGTCAGGACATGCACATGAGGCATCAGGAAGCGAGGAACAATGCCGGCTCTTCCAGATTCTCGATGAGGAGCGCCATGAACCGCCGCCCCTGCGCTCCATCGATGACGCGGTGGTCGTACGACAGTGAGAGCGGCATGACCGGCGCGACAACGATGTCGCCGTCGTAGACCACTGGCTTGTACATGGCACGGCCGATAGAGAGGATGGCAGTGGTTCCGTAGGGGACGATCGGTGTCCCGTGCCCTCCTCCGACCGCTCCGATGTTGGACAACGTGAAGGTCTGGCCTGTGAGCTCGTCAGGTGTCAGTGACCGATCCCGGGCGCCACGCCCCAGTCGAACCACCTCGTCAGCGAGCTCGAGCACGCTCATCTCGTCGGCATCTCGGATGACGCCCACGAGCAGGCCGTCGGGCGTGTCGACCGCTATCCCGACATCTCTTGCCGAATGGAGGATCAATGAGTCGCCGTCGATCGTGGAGTTGAACTCCGGGTAGGCGTCGAGGGCCGGGAGAACGGCCTTGATCGCGAGCGCCTCGAGCGGGATCTTCTTCTCGTGACGATGGGACAACGCGGCCCGGGTCTCGAGCAGCCGGGTGGCATCAATGTCATCAAACGTCGTGACATGGGGTATCTCCGCCCAGCTCTTAGCCATGTTGGCGGCG
Source organism: Actinomycetota bacterium (assembly GCA_003388545.1). Taxonomy (GTDB): domain Bacteria; phylum Actinomycetota; class Acidimicrobiia; order Spongiisociales; family ZC4RG35; genus MA-ANB-1. Next base: position 1,899 of record QQVI01000357.1, on the reverse strand, counting down.
ATCGTCCGGCGAAGCCTCGACATCTTCTGGGTCTCCCCATCTGCGGGTCGATCCTGTGATACCGGTTCACGCTTGGGCTCGGCCCGGTCATCCGGTTGGCGCTCGGGCTCGGCCTGGGCCGGCGCCTGCTCTTCGGATCGGACAGGAGCAGGTTCGCGCTGTCGATCGCCGGCATCGATCGCCTTTTGGACATCCTCACGTGTGATCCGCCCCTCGGGGCCGCTGCCCTGAACGGCGGCCAGGTCGATGCCGTTGTCGCGGGCGAGCTTTCGAACCAGAGGGAGCGCTTTTATCCCATCTGAGCTCGCCGCCGATGGCGCAGAGCCACGCGGCTCGAGCACCTCCGCATCTTCGCTGAGCGTCCCTACGATCGGCGCCGCCTGTTGCGCCACCGATGATGGATCGTCTGTCCGGTCCCAGTCTTCTGCGGTCGGCTGGGCAGCCTCAGATTGGGCGTGCTCATCTTCAGATTGGGCCTGCTCGTCGGTCGCATCCGATGGTGTGCCTTCGCCTTCTTCCCCGACCACCAGGAGGACGCTCCCAACCTCGATCACGTCGCCTGCTTTTCCTCCGTGCTGCAGGACGATGCCGGCGAACGGCGAGGGAATCTCGACGACAGCCTTGTCCGTCTCCACCTCGACCACCGGTTGGTCGGCCTCGACCCGCTCGCCTTCGTCCACAAGCCAGCGGACGATCTCGGCCTCGGTGAGACCCTCACCGATGTCGGGCAGTCTGAACTCCTTTGCCACTTATTCCTCCAGGGTCGCCATAGCCGTGCGGAAAATCTGATCCGGGTCAGGAAGGTAGTGGGACTCGGAGCGCTTGAGCGGGAAGATCGTGTCGGGCCCCGTCACTCTTCGCACCGGAGCCAGCAGAGCGTAGAGGCAACGTTCTTGGATGACCGCCGTGATCTCAGCGCCGAACCCCGCTGTTCGAGGCGCCTCGTGGACCACGACGGCGCGACCTGTCTTCCGCACCGATTCCGCGATCCCGTCTGCGTCGAGCGGTGTCAGAGCATGGACCTCGAGGACTTCGACCGAGGCACCCTCCGCTTCGAGCCTCGAAGCAGCGATCCGGGTCTCTTTCATCATCGCACCCCAGCTGATCAGGGTGACGTCGTCACCCTTGCGCTCGACCCTCACAGGGCCGATGGGGACCGTGTAATAGATGTCCGGCACGTCTTCTTTGACTGCGCGATACATCCTTATCGGCTCGAGAAAGATCACTGGATCTGGGTCTTCGATCGCGGCGAGGAGCAGGCCCTTGGCGTCGTGCGGGGTCGATGCCACCACAACCTTGACCCCGGGAATGTGCGCGTAGATCGCCTCGGCGGACTCCGAGTGATGCTCGGCAGCGCCTATCCCGCCGCCGAAAGGGATCCTGATGACCATCGGAGCGGTGAATCGGTGGCTCGACCTGTTGCGGATGCGCGCCACGTGATTGATCACCTGGTCGTAGGCGGGATAGGAGAATCCCATGAACTGGAGCTCCACGACCGGTCTCATCCCTGCGATAGCCATGCCGAAAGCGGCACCGACGATTCCCGACTCGGCGACGGGGGTGTCGTAGACGCGCTTGGGCCCGTGCTTTTCCAGAAGCCCGTCGGTGATACGGAACACACCGCCTGTTCTCCCAATGTCCTCGCCAAGAAGGACCACCCGGTCGTCGGAGTCGAGGGCGATGTCGAGAGCCCGGTTCAGCGCCTGTGCGACATTGAGCTCGGTCACTCTGCCCCCTCCAATTGTGTGGCAAGGGGCCCGGTGACCTCGGCAAACATGCGCTCGAACATCTCTGCCTTCGTGGGCTGCGGCAACGATTCTGCCTCTGCGACAGCTTGCTCGATTCGCTGAGAGGCTTTCTGCTCCAGATCGTCTTGCCACTCTTGAGACCACTCTCCGG
>QQVI01000321.1 GCA_003388545.1 Actinomycetota bacterium | reverse complement strand
CCGCTCAACGATCAGCTCGGTTCCGTCCACGAGCACAACGTCGACGTCTCCATCGGCAAGGGCCTCCTCGGCCTGCTCCCGGGTCGAGAACTCGACTTCTTCGATCTCGATCGAAGGTGGGGCGTCCTCCTCATCATTGGCATTCCCGAGTGCTACGGCGGTCTGAATGATCTGACGATTCCCGGATCCGACCGAGCCGATTTGGTATGTCTCGGTGTCGTCACTGAAGAAGCCCGGCAAAACGATGATGCCGATGACCAGTAGGGCAGTGATGACAGAGGTTATGAGAAATGGCTTGGAGCGCCCCCTCTCCTTGATCTCTCGGGCGGCTACGAGTCGGATCGAGTGCCAGGCCGTCACTTCACAGCCTCTCGGAACAGGTCGGTGAGCGACGGCGTGGTGTACGTGAAGTGTCGCACCTGACCGGTCCGCTGCGCCTTGGCAAAGAGCGTCCGGACATCGGTGCCCGCATCGATGACAGCCGTGTGGATGTCGCCCTGCCGACTGGTGTGACGGATCCCGTCGGTGCCGTCGAGAACCTCGTCGACGTTGCCGTCGAGCTCGATCTCCAGGTGGCGGAGTGGCGCAGCGTCCTTCAGATCCTGGACCACCCCGCGTACCACGATCGATCCGTTGTTGATGATCGCCACGTCTTCGCATAAGTCCTCGACGACATCCAGCTGGTGTGATGAGAAGACGACGGCTTTTCCCTCACGTGCTTCGTTGATGAGAATCTCTGACATCGTGTCGGCGGCGATTGGGTCCAGACCCGAGAAAGGCTCGTCGAGCACAAGCAGCTCAGGATCGTGGACGAGCGCAGCCGCCAGTTGCACTCTTTGCTGATTTCCGTGTGAGAGCGTTTCCAATTGGTCCTCTGCTCGGTCGGCGAGACCAAACCTCTCGATCCATGTCGCTGCCGACTCCCGAGCCTCGCCGGCCCCCATGCCATGGAGCCGACCCATATAGGCGACCTGCTCCAGGATCTTCATGCGCGGATAGAGACCGCGCTCCTCTGGCATATATCCGAAGCGACGCCTCGATCCGGCGTCGATTGGCTCGCCGTCCCAAGTGACCGACCCTGCATCAGGCTCGACCAAGCCGAAGATCGTGCGCATAGTGGTGGTCTTGCCGGCCCCGTTGGGGCCGAGAAAGCCGAGCATGCGGCCCCTGCTCACCTCGAACGAGCAATCATCCAACGCCACCACGTCGCCAAAACGCTTGGCGAGGGAGTCAATACGAAGCATCGCCGCGCACGCTAGCCCTGCTCCTATCCGACGCGAAATCGCTCTTTGCTCAGCCCGTGGTCAGAAGTCGAGCTTCGGTCGGAAGAGCTTGTCCCACGTCCTGAGGGCAAAACGGTCGGACATGCCCGCAACGTAATCGACTGCGGCGGTGAGGGGGTCCGTTCCTGGAGCGGCAGAGCTCTCGGGCACCTCGTCGGGATGGTCCCGGTAGTAACCCACTAGATCCTGGATCACCTGTATCGCCCTTCCCTTCTGCTTCTCTGCGTAAGGGCCGAGGTATACGTGTTCGAACATGAAGTCGCGAAGCTGGTCCATCACCTCGAGGTGCCGCGGCTCCATTTCGACCCGACCGGTTCGGTGGCTTTCCTCGATGACAGCCGTGACAAGCGAATCGATCCACTCCCTGCTGGTCGATCCGAAAGTGGTGAGGGCCTGTTGGGGGATGTCGTGGTAGGTGAGGACACCTGCGCGCAACGCATCGGAGACGTCGTGGGTCAGGTAAGCGATGCGGTCGGCGAAGCGACAAATCCACCCTTCTGGGGTCTCAGGAGGCGGATCTATCTTCCATGAATGAGCGCGCACGCCGTCGAGCACTTCGTAGCTGAGGTTCTGCGGCTCGAGGATCGAGAGTGTTCGCACCCCATGCGCCGAGTGAAGCCACTCTCCTTCGACTAGTGGGGTCAGAGCATCCTCCCCGGTGTGGCCGAAGGGTGAGTGTCCGACGTCGTGGGCCAGGCAAATCGCTTCCGTGAGAGCTTCATTGAGACCGAGTGCCTTCGCCAGGGATCGACCGACCTGGGTCACATGGATGGTGTGGGTCATCCTGGTTACGAAGTGGTCACCGTCAGGGTTGAGAAAGACCTGAGTCTTGTGCTTGAGCCTCCGGAACGCCTTCGTGTGGATCACACGGTCGCGATCACGCTCGAAAGCAGTGCGAAACTCGTCAGGCTCCTCGGCTCGAGCCCTGCCCTTCGATTGTGTCGACAACGTCGCAGACGGTGCCAGAAGCTCCGCCTCCAGCTTCTCACGCTCCACTCTGTTACGACGCAGCAGACCTTCCATCTCCTGAACCTAAGCCGCGATCAGGTGTAGCGCTCGCGAAGCCGGCTGGAGATGTAGTCCATGCTGGCCACGACGATGGCGATTGCAAGCATCTGGGCGGCAGCTGCGCGGTAGTTCAGCAAGCCGATGTTCTGCTGGAGGAGGAAACCGATTCCGCCACCTCCACCGAAACCGATGATCGTCGACATACGGACGTTGATGTCCCAGCGATACATGGTGAAGGAGATATAGGGAGCGACGATCTGGGGTACGACACCGTAGACGACGGTCTGCAACCTGGTCGCGCCCGTTGCTCTGACGGCCTCGACCGGCCCGGGGTTGATGCTCTCGACCTGCTCCGAATAGAGCTTCGTCAGTGCCGCGACGGTGTGAAGCCCGAGGGCCAATGCTCCGGCGAAGGGACCCAAGCCCACCCAGATCACGAAGACGATCACCATGACGAGTGGCTCGATCGACCGGAGTGTGTTGAAGATCGTCCTCGACGTGTAATAGACGCCGAGACCGGCACCGAGTTGGCCGCGACGCACACCGATGACCCCGACGGCCGCCCCGATCAGCGCACCCACGATGGCTGGGATGACCACGGTGGTTTGAGAATTCTCGATTTGGTAGAGCCAACCGATCGCCTGGCCCACCCCAAGCGCGACCAGAGCTCCCGCCGCCGCGGTGAGAGTGACGGCAATGACGCCCCGCGCCGAAGGAGCCATGCGACCGGCCACCTGATAGCCGAGCTTGCTCCCGAGCAGGCCAAACACCACGGCACCCGCCAGAGCGGCTGCAACGCCGAAGGCGGCGGCGAGGATGTCCCCGTTTGTCGCCACGAACTCGCCGAGGAAATCGAATGCTCCGAGGTTCTCCGCAGCCCAGGCGCCTCCGATCACAGCAAAGCGCGCCAGCGTCTGGCCGGCGAGAAGGATCAACAGCCCGACCACGATTTGGGCCAGTACCCGGATCGTCCGGCTTCTTTGTTCACCTGGAAGCGGCACCGCCACACGAAGGAGACGCACCGCTGCATATGCGAGCGCGATGGTGAGGCCGCCATGCAGAAGAGCCGAGTCCGGGAGATCCTCGACCAGGGTCCGGACCGCGTTGGTGGCTATGAGGCCGACGGCGATACCTACCGGAACGCCGATGATGGCGAGACCCAGCTGTAGCGGTGGGATTCTCACATCTCTCATCAGGTTCTTGGCTGCGAAGAAGGAAAGCGGGACCGCAATGAGGGTCCCTGCCGTGGTGGCCAACAATGCCAGGAAGATCGTCTCGATGATCTTGTCGAGAGTCTCGACAGCATTTTGAGACCAACGGGGGGAGCGAACCAAGTCTCCATCTTCATCTTCGACGTAGACGGGGCTGAAGATGCTCCCGGCGTCCTGAGTGGTGACAACCCGGATCGTCTGGGCCTGATCGTCGGGCCGATTGGGGAGCCGAACCGTCACTTCGAAGGATCCGTTGGAGTCGGTTCGCAGTGTGTCGAGGCGTAGCTCGATACCGTTGGGCGGCACGAAGAAGAACTTCA
>QQVI01000180.1 GCA_003388545.1 Actinomycetota bacterium | reverse complement strand
ATCGATCACATGGGGTCCGGGACCGGAGGGCCCGGCGATCAGGCCCTTCCAGATGGCGTCGATTCCGATTCCGGGTGCAGCCACGGCGCCGATCCCGGTCACTACAACTCTTTGCTTCTCCATCTGATTCATCCTGCCTTACTGTGCTGTCTGATTAGTCACTCCGGGAAGAGGTTTCGTTGCAGCTTCCTCATCCCGCCAATCCATCTGTCGTAGTCATTGGCTTTGTTCTGAAAGAACTTACGTACCTCCTGGTGGGGAAGTATCAAGAACTCCTCCCTCTGCAGGCCGGCTACGACCTCGTCTGCCACCGACTCGGGTGAGATGGCGTGAGGGGAGAGAAGGTCGTGGAACTCGGTTGCGACATCGAGCAATGGCGTGTCGACTCCCATGGGGCAAAGACAGCTGACTCTTACCCCGTGGTCGCCGTACGTAATCGAGAGCCACTCGGCAAAAGCGACCGCTGCGTGTTTTGTCACCGAGTATTGGGCCGCCTTGAGGTTGGTGAGCAGACCGGCGGCCGACGCGGTCGAGAGAAAGTAGCCCTCGCCACGGGCCAGCCAGCCCGGGATCAGCGCCCTGGCCGCATGAACATGTGACATCGTGTTGATCTGCCACATCCGGTCCCATTCGCCGGGGTCTGTCTGCTCGTCGCCGACAAAACCGATCCCGGCGTTTGCACAGAAGAGGTCGATCGGTCCGAACTCCTCCTCGGTTGTGGACACGAGGTGCTGATTGTCGTCCGCGGATGCGACGTCGACTCTGAAGCTGGCGGCGCCAAGATCCGTGGCGACTTCCGACACGGAGTCTTCGTCGACATCGGCGAGGATCAAGGCAGCGGGGCTCTCCTTGGCGAAACGGCGGGCAAGGGCCCGACCGATCCCGCTACCCGCCCCGGTAACGACGACGACCTTGTCCTTGATCTCCACAGCGTCACGTTAGTGACGAACGTCGCCGCCGAGACCGGCCGGGTAACGTTCTGGCGGATGGCTGACCTGACCCCTGCGGGGACCAAGAAACTGTCTGAGCGCAGGTACGACTGGTTCTTTGTCGTGGCGTTTTGCTTCTTCATCGTCACGTCGATAGTCACAGACTCGGTGAACGGCCTCAACGAATCGCTCGATCCTGACAGCCCCTATGTGGTCGAGCGTTTCATCTATGACAGTTACGCCCGGGTGGCTGATCCGCTCCTCATCCTCAACCCGCCTCAGGTCAGATGGTCGGCATTCATCTCGGCGTTCATATGGCTGCCTCTCTACGTGTATTTCGTGATCGCATTCGTCCGAGGTTGGAATCACGCCCGCGTACCCGGCCTGGTTTACGGCGGAGCACTCGCCCACGGGATGATCACGTACATGGCCGAAGGGACGATGGGCTTCATGGCTACGACCGGATGGGCCGACCCCGCCCTCTGCCCCGGATGCACCGATCCCCAGACCTGGTACTACCTCCTGGCCAACGGCCCCTACCTCCTCGTGCCACTTCTCATGATTGTTCGCATGTGGAAGCCCGATCCGTTCGGGACTCCGGCGGGTGAAGCCGAAGAGCCGGCCGACAGGGCGGTTGTGGTCGACCTCACCGGGCCCGAGCCGCTCGTGTCCATCGACGGGACTCCGGCGACCGATGTCGAGGTTGTCGAGCCCTGACCGGCGCCTGGGCGACGACGTCGGTGCTCAGATCCGGGCTTGCTCCAGCAGGTCGTTGCCTGCCTTGATGGTCGGGATCAGCCCGTTCACCTGAGGCAGCAGGTGCTCGCCGAAGAAGCGGGCCGTTGCCACCTTGTCCAGGTTGAACTCCGAGTCTGCGTCTGAGCCCTGTGCGGCTGCCATCGCCGCTCTGGCCATCAGCCACCCGGCTACGACGGTGGCGAACTGGCGTAGATAAGGGGACGCTCCGGCGAGGGCGTCATCGATGGTCCTGGTGCTCAACGCATTCAAGAGCCACTCCGAGGTGTCAGCGAGGCCACTTACTGAAGCCTCGAGCTCATCGGCGAAACCACCGAGTTCCTCCACCGAGCGGATGTCGTCGAGACTTCCTCTCATCTCTTCGATCATGTCGCGAACGACAGCACCGTCCTCCATGGGGAGCTTCCGTGTGAGGAGATCGATGGCCTGAATGCCGTTCGTGCCTTCGTAGATCGGGGCGATCCGACTGTCGCGGAAGTGCTGGGCGGCGCCCGTCTCTTCGACATACCCCATGCCTCCGTGGACCTGTATGCCCAGAGAAGCCAGTTCTACGCCGACGTCGGTGCACCAGGCCTTCACCAGCGGCGTGAGCACGGCCACCCGTTCGGAAGCTCGCTTTCTCTCCTCGTCACTCTCGGCGTGGTCGGCGAAGTCGCTCTCTGAAGCGGTCAGATAGAGGAGCGCCCGCATCGCCTGGTTGTAAGCCTTCATCGTGAGGAGCATGCGTCTCACGTCGGGGTGTTCGATGATGGCGACGTCTTCGCTCGAGTCTGCGCCCGTCTTGCGGCCCTGGACCCGTTCACGGGCATAAGCGGCGGCTTGTTGGTAGGCGCGCTCGCCGATCGCCAGCCCCTCCAAGCCCACTCCGATACGGGCCGCGTTCATCATCGTGAACATGTTCCGCATGCCTTCCTGCTCACCTCCGAGCAGATAGCCGACGGCGCCCTCGCCGCCATCCCCAAAGGAGACGACAGCTGTTGGTGACGCGTGAATACCGAGTTTGTGCTCCAGCGACACAATCTTGATGTCGTTCTCTTCACCGGGGTTTCCCGCGGCATCGGGTACGAACTTTGGGACGATGAACATGGAAATCCCCCGAGTGCCTGCGGGAGCATCGGGAGTTCTCGCCAGTACCAGGTGAACGACGTTCTCAGTGAGATCGTGGTCGCCCCACGTGATGAAGATCTTCGTGCCAAACAGGCGGTACGTGCCGTCGTCCTGCTTGACGGCCTTGGTCCGCAATGCCCCCAGATCCGAGCCCGCCTGAGGCTCGGTCAGGTTCATCGTTCCCGTCCACTCTCCGGTGACGAGCCTGCCGAGGTATGTGGACTTCTGCTCGTCGCCGCCGTGCATCACCAAGGCGTCGACGGCGCCCTGGGTCAGCATCGGGCAGAGAGAGAAGGCCATGTTCGCTGTCTTGAACATCTCCTGGACCACGAGTCCCACCGTGTAGGGAAGGCCACCGCCACCCCACTCCTCGGGTAGGTGGGCACCATGCCAACCGGCCTCGACGTACTTCGCATACGCCTCCTTGAACCCATCTGGAGTCTTGACTCTGTCGTCGGTGAGGACGGATCCCTGTTCGTCTCCGACGCGGTTCAGCGGGGCGATTACCTCAGAGAAGAAGCGGGCGGCCTCCTCGAGTAGCCCCGAGACGGTCGCCGGATCCGCGTGCTGGAATCCGTTGAGTTTGGACACGTCCTCGAGCCTGCCGATGTGATGAAGGGTGAAGTTGATGTCTTCGAGTGGCGGCTGATATTCGGACATGCCCCAAGAATACCGGGGGTTCCCGGCTTTTCGGCAGGAGGTGTCAGCGCAGAACCTCGATCTGGCTGGTGATCGAGCGGTGTGTGGGCTCGTAGCCCAGACCGCGGTAGAGGTCCAACGCCTTGTTCGGGTTCTCGGTGTCGACGCCCAGCATCGAGTGGGTGAGCCCCGCCCCGCGGAAGGCGTTGAAGGAAGTATTGAGCAGAGCCTTGGCGATGCCCCTACCCCTCCACTGCTGCACGACGCCAAGAGACTCCACCCAACCGTCGCGCCGGCCGAGCAGTTCCTCGTCTTCGGGGAAGTGTGCGTTGAGGCACACGCCCACCACCTCCTCGCCGTGCAGGGCCAAGAATGACAAGTCCAGTCGGGTGCCCGCACCGTCGAGCCGATGC
>QQVI01000179.1 GCA_003388545.1 Actinomycetota bacterium | reverse complement strand
GTCGTTCCATCTATGGCTCAGCCGGAGCTTCGATCCGACGCCACGTTGCCCAGCGCGTCAGCGGGGGGCGCGAGGGGCGTGCCCTGCTCGCCGGATTCCTGGTGGGAGACACGTCAGGTGTCAGTGATCTGACGATCGAAGCAATGAAGAAGGCCGGGCTCTCCCACTTTGTGGCGGTCAGCGGGAGCAACGTGGCGCTTTTCCTCGGACTGGTCGCCATCGTATCTCTGCCCCTGGGCATTGGACCGCGACGAAGAGCGGTGGCCGGTTTGGCGGCGCTGCCGGTTTTTGTCGTGGCCACCGGGTTCGAGCCATCCGTGCTGAGAGCATCCGCGATGGCGGCGTTGGTGTTGGCCGGGCGGGCGATGGACATGACGATCGAATTCTGGCAAGTCGTCGCGCTGGCGACGATCGGGCTCCTTGCTCTTGACCCCTGGCTGGTTCGCAGCGTCGGATTTCAGTTGTCGCTCGTCGCCACCTGCGGTGTGTTGGTCGGCTCGAGGTTGAGCTTGGCGGCCGGATGGCTGAGGCGTGCCCTCATGGCGACTGTCGGCGCTCAGGTAGCAGTTGCGCCGCTCCTGTTGTGGCACTTCGGGTCGATACCACTGTTCAGCCCGCTGGCGAACCTCATCGCGGCACCCTTGGTGACACTTGCGACGGCCCTCGCGATCTCTGGTGTCGTTGGCCCCGATCTCTTGCTCGTCCCTGCTGAGTGGATCGCGACAGTCATCATCGAGATCGCCAATACGGCGGCTTCGTGGCCGCAAGTCGGCTGGCTCGGCGTCATCACGGCCGCGCTCGCAGCCGGGGCTGGGATCCGCCTTCGTCACCGGTCACCTCGGGGTGTCGCTCTCGTCGCCGCTGTGTTCGTTGCCTTCGTCGTCCTGCCCCGAACCGAGGTCCTCGAGGCCGGTGAGGTCGCCTTTCTTGATGTGGGCCAGGGCGATGCGATCCTCCTGGCCGGCGGTGATGGCCTCTATGCCCTGGTAGACGGGGGAAGGGATCCGGTGCTGCTGCTCGAGAGACTGGAACACCATGGTGTCCGCCACGTGGCGCTGGTCGTCGTGACACATGGTGATGCCGACCATGCAGGTGGGCTCGCAGGTATCACGGGTCGGATTGGCATAGGAGAGATATGGGAGCACGGCGACCCGCATGAAATGGCGGCCTCGCGGCGATTCCTTGCAGATGCCTCAAATCTCGGGATACCCATCGTCGTGCCGCACCCCGGGCACACCGTACGGCTCGGGGAGCTCGTCATCGAGGTACTTGGCCCGACCCGTCGCTATGCCTCACCCAACGATCAGTCCATAGTGCTCCTGGTGACCGGTCCGGTCCGGTCCATGCTCCTCACGGGCGATATCGAGCAGGTGGCACAGAGTGAGCTCTCCGACATCTCCGTGAACGTCCTCAAGGTTCCGCACCACGGAGCCGGCACCTCGGATCGCGACTGGTTGTTGTCGACAGGGGCGGAAGAAGCAGTGATATCGGTCGGCGCAAACGAGTTCGGGCACCCGGTCCCATGGGTCGTCGCAGCGCTCGAGTCTGCCGGTTCGACAGTTAGACGCACGGATCTCGATGGGACGGTGATCATCGATCTCGGGACCTGATCGGTTTTGTCGGGTCCTACTGCTTGACTGCGGGACATGGGTGAGCTGCAACTCGGAGACGTGTCTCTGCCTCTAGGAGGGCTGACCCATGTGATGGGAGTCATCAACGTCTCGCCCGATTCGAAGAACGTCCACACTGTCGCGGAGACGGTGGATGACGCACTTCTCATGGCCGATCGCTACCGCAGCTGGGGTGCGTCGCTCATCGATCTCGGCGGTCAGTCATCGCATTTCGACAATCCGACCATCGAGCCCTCAGAGGAGATATCCAGGGTGATTCCCATCATCGAGGCCCTTGTCGGTGAGGCTCACCTGGTCGCCATAGATACCTGGAAGCCCCAAGTGGCCCAGGCTGCCCTCGAGTCGGGCGCCGTCATCGTCAACGACACAGGTGGGCTCAAAGACGTGGAGATGAGGAAGGTCGTCTCCCGATACGGGGCCGCTGCTGTCGCGGTGTACGTCGAGGGAGAGAACCCGCACGCGGTTGGCGCGGTGGAGATCGATGAGAACAAGGCCGACACGACTGCCCGTTTCTTCGAGAAGCTGATTTCCGAGCTTCGCGGGGAGGGCATTCACAATGTGATCCTCGACCCCGGGATCGCGCTGAACTATCGCGGCGACTATGAGGCTTACACCCGAATGCAACTGGACGTGATCACGGGGTCGGGGGCGCTTCGCGAGCTAGGCCTGCCGGTGCTCATCCCGATACCGAGAAAGCGCGACTTCCATCGCGTGACCGCTTACATGACCCTTGCTTTCGAGCACGAGGCCGACATCATCCGTGTCCACGATGTCGCCGTGGCATGTGATCTGGCACGCCTGTTCGGACGAGCGGAGTGAGGTAACTTTCCACTGTGCCCTTTCTCCTGATCACCGCACCATCCAACTCCGGGCCGGGGGAGCGAAAGCAGATGCTCGACGCGGCAGCGGAGTTCTTCGCAACGAATCAAGTGCAGGGATCTGACATCGTCAGGATCGATGTGCCGGGCCGCGGTGCCGGCGAGCCTGGGGACGGCGCCCTGCGCACCGAGCTCGAGCCGCTGGTGCCTCTACTCCAGTCTGGCTCTCTGTTTGGCGGCGCATCCGGCCTCGAGTTGGTCGATGCCCAGAACCTTCAATCCGCCGAGCTGGAGATCCTTGACGAGTTGGTCCGCGGTGCGGACCTCGTCAGCGTTCATCTCGTTCTGGCTGTGACCGGCACGCCGGTGAAGACGCTCTCGCAACTTGCGAAAGACCTTGGCTCCAGGATCTCGGTGCGGAAGATGTGGGAGAGGCAAGCCGGGGAATGGCTGGACGCCGAGATCGGCCGGCGCGGCGTGACGATAGAGAAGCCCGCTCGCCAAGCGCTGCTCCAACGGTTCGGGACCGACACGGCGGCTCTGGAACAAGCGCTCGACCAGCTAGAGGAACATGGAGGCAAGGTCACGCGCGAACAGGTGCTCGATTGGTTTCGCAACAGGCCCGACGAGCCCCCGTGGCACATCACAGATGCCATCTCGAAGGGTGATACCGGTGAAGCCCTGAGGCGGCTCTCAGACTTTCTCGTGCACGGGCATCCCCTGGTGTATCTAGCCGCTCTCGAAGGCGATCTGAAACGTCGCTCTCTGGCGGCGGCGGCACCGAACGAAGACACCTTTCGCGAGTGGGTGGGAGGTCGATCGTCGGATCGCGCTCTCAGCCGTATGTGGCGAATGAGAGGGAAGGTGCGGGAGTCGTCCCTCCGGTTGGCCCAGGACGCCCTGGTACGGGCGGACCGGGTCATCAAGTCTCAACCTGAGGCCACCCACAGGGTCACTCTGGAGCGTCTGACTGTGGCCTTCTGCCGGTGGTACAACTAGAAACAAATGAAGCGCCCTTGCCGGGCGCCTCATGACGAAACCTTCTTCTGATCAGGCGAAGCGCGCCAGGCGTGACTTCTTCCGGGCCGCCGTGCTCTTTCGAATGGCGCCCTTCGAGGTCGCTTTGTCGATCTTGCGCTGCGCCTGGCGAATCAACTCTTCAGTGGGCTCGCCGGCAGCAGCCGCGGCCTCGACCCTGTTGATCGCGGTCTTCATGTCGCTGGTCACCGACTTGTTGCGCTGACGGCGGACTTCGTTCTGGCGATTGCGCTTCTCTTGTGACTTGATGTTTGCCATTTGATCTCGTTTCGCGTGTGAAAGACTGACTGATGAAGAGGGGTGGGGATGCCGGCCAATGGCCGGAACGCCGGGGGCGAAGATTAGCAGAGCCCCTCTT
>QQVI01000317.1 GCA_003388545.1 Actinomycetota bacterium | reverse complement strand
CTTCGGTGTGACCTCGATCGTGGCGCGCCAGGCCATTGGGGCAAGAGTCTGGCTCGCTCTGTTGGTAGGCCTCGTGGTGTTCTTGACCGGCGATCTCCTGGCTCGCGGCCTCGGCCGCGTGGCGCCTCATCGCATCGCTTATCGGTCGTCCGGTGTGCTCGGTCTGGCAATTCGTCTCGGCGGGTGGGCTAACGACCTCGTCTTCGAGAACGAAGAGGTGAACGGGACCGAGGATGAGGTCGAAGAAGAAGAAGCCGCCGATGAGCAGGAACGCGAGCTGATCGACTCGGTCCTGGAGTTCTCCGAGACCCTGGTTCGAGAGGTGATGACGCCTCGACCAGACATGGTGACGATCAGCGTCACCGACACGATCGAAGATCTCATCGCGCTCGCAACAGAAGAGGGTTTCTCCAGGATCCCCGTCATGGCCGACTCCGACGTTGTCGGGCTCGTGATCGTCAAGGACCTGTTGCCGATGTTCGTCGACGACAATCGCCCGAACACGGTGGCTGAAGTGATGCGCCCCGTCGACTTCGTCCCCGAGACCAAGCTCGCCTCGACCCTTCTCGCCGAGATGCAGGCAGGCAAGGTGCACCAGATGATCGTCGTCGACGAGTACGGCGACATCACAGGTCTCATCACCATCGAGGATCTCCTCGAGGAGCTCGTGGGGTAGATCACCGACGAGACCGACGAAGACGAGCTGATGCTGGTCCCTTCCGGCAACGGGCATTGGACGGTCGACGCCCGTCTCCCGGTCGACGACCTGGCCGCCGAGCTCGAGGTGGATCTCCCAGATGACGAATGGGACACCGTAGGTGGGCTTGTCTTGGATACCGCCGAGCGTGTTCCTGAGGTTGGTGAGTCGTTCCGCGTCGGGGACGTCGTCTTCACTGTTGTTCGCATGCAGGGCAGGCGCGTGGCGGAGTTGTCCGTGGTCAAGGATCCCTTGATCGAAGTGGAATGAGGTCGGGTTTCGTGGCCGTCGTCGGGCGGCCCAATGTTGGGAAGTCGACGCTCGTGAACACCCTCGTCGGCTCAAAGGTGGCCATCACCTCATCCCGCCCTCAGACGACGAGGAACACCATCCGGGGTGTTGTCACGGGGCCATCCGAGGAGGATCCGGAGTACCAGATCGTCCTCGTCGACACGCCAGGGCTCCACAAACCGAAAACCGAGTTGGGCTCCCGCCTCAACTCAATGGTGTATGGAACGCTCAAAGAGGCCGACGTCGTGGTGTTCCTCATCGAGGCCACGGCGCCCATCGGCCCGGGCGACCGTTTGATCGCAGAGCGGCTCGCCGAGGCGCAGTCGACCGTCATCCTTGCGGTGAACAAGGCTGATCTGGGAGACAAGGCCGAGATAGTCGAGCAACTCGCCAAGGCGGGGGAGTGGGACTTTGCCGCCTACGTCCCAATCTCGGCAAAGGAGGGCACGGGCCTGGAACCACTCATCGCCGAGATTGTGGAGAGACTGCCTGAAGGACCTCGGTACTACCCCGAGGGAATGACAACCGATCAGCCCGAGTCTCTCGTGATCTCAGAGATCATCAGGGAGAAGTTCCTCGAGCGTCTGCGCGAAGAGGTGCCGCACTCGCTTCTGGTCAGGGTGGAAGACATGGAGCAGCGACCCAACCGCATCCTCGACATCACGGCTGACGTGATCGTTGAGCGCCGCTCCCAGAAGGGGATCGTCATCGGAAAAGGGGCTTCGTTGCTGAAGCTGGCTGGATCGGAGGCGAGGGAAGAATTGGAGACGCTGTTGGGGACCCAGGTGAACTTGTCGCTCCACGTGGTTGTCGAGAAGGATTGGCAAGCGCGAGCGCAGATGCTCGACAGATTCGGCTTCGATATTTGAGTCTTGTTGCTGTCAGGAGATCTCGTCGCAGAATCCGGCGAGTTCCGTGTCCTTCTCCGTGAGCCCACCTTCGGAATGCGTCGACAGGGTGAGTGTCACCTTGTTCCATCTGATGTCGATGTCGGGATGGTGGAACATGCGCTCCGCCTTCAGCCCGACCCTGGTGACGAATCCGAGCGACTCGTTGAAGTCCTCGAATTCGAAGGTCGCGGTGATCGAATCGCCGTCTCGCTCCCAGCGCTCGTGGTCATCGAGAAACCCGGATATCTGCTCATCGGTCAATAGCTCGGCCATGCCTTCATCCTATGCCGGCTGGGGGATATGCCCGACAGAGCCCGCGGTACCAAATACGCTTGTCCCGTGGCCATCAGACACGACCAGGCGATAGTCCTTCGCTCGTACCCATTCGGTGATGCCGACCGCGTTGTCGTGCTCGTCAGTCCAAACAACGGGAAGATCCGCACGGTGGCCAAAGGAGTGCGAAAGACCAAGAGCCGGTTTGGCGGAAGGCTCGAGCCGTTCACCCATGTAGACCTCGTCCTGTACGAGGGCAGGAATCTCGACACGATCACCCAGGTTGCGATCGTCGAGCCGTTCCGCAGGCTCCGCGGGAATCTCGATGCGGTGGTCGGCGCCGGCCTGATGGTGGAGGCGGTTGACGCCGTTGCCCAGGAAGAGGAGTCTTCACTTCGTCTCTTTCTCCTGCTGCAGCGAGGCTTGAAGGCTCTCGATGCCGGCTATTACTCGCCCGACCTCATCACCGCTTTCCTGCTGAAACTGGCCGACGTGGTGGGCGTTGCCCCCGCGCTGATGGAGTGCGCCTCCTGTGGTCGCCGCGACGGATTGACCCGATTCTCCTTTGCCGGTGGCGGAGTCCACTGTCACAATTGCCAACCTGAGGGCGGCGTCAGGCTTCGTGCCGGTATCACGGCCTATCTCGACTCGCTGGCCCAGGCCGAGCTGATGAGCCTCCCGACACTCGATGCCTCTCTCAGCGGTGAGGCGATGGGGATAGCCCGCCGTTTCCTCGAACACCACCTCGATCGCAAACTCTTCTCCCTGGCGGCGATCGAGTGAGCCTCGACCTCAGCAAGGTCGACATGGCTTCGGTGCCACGGCACATCGGGCTGATCCTCGACGGCAACGGGAGGTGGGCCAACAAGAGGGGCCTTCCCCGGACCGCCGGTCATCTGGCAGGTGAGGAGGCCCTTTTCGACACGGTAGAAGGGGCTCTGGAGCTTGGTGTCGAGTGGGTCACCGCCTACACCTTCTCGACCGAGAACTGGAACCGGTCAGATGAGGAGGTCGAGTTTCTCATGTGGTTCAACGAAGACCTCCTCACCAGGCGCAGAGATGACCTCCACGCCCAGGGTGTCAGGATGCTCTTCGCCGGAGACATGGACGACCCCCGAATCCCGGAGCGCAATCGCAAGCACATGGCAGAGGCCGAGCAGCTCACTGGACTAAACCAGGCTCTCAACCTCGTGTTCGCCTTCAATTATGGAAGCCAGCGCGAGATCGTCGAAGCGACTCGCTCCATAGCCAACGCCGTGCTCGCCGGGGAGCTCGATCTCTCCGATATCGATGAGTCTGCTCTTCAGAAGCACCTCTACATTCCCGACATGCCGCCGGTCGATCTGGTCATCCGCTCTTCGGGAGAGCACCGGCTATCTAATTTCCTCTTGTGGCAGGCGGCGTACGCGGAGTTCTACTTCCCAGGGATTCTCTGGCCCGACTTCGACCGGCACGCCTTGGTGGACGCGGTGGTCGAGTATCAGGCGCGGGAGCGGCGTTTCGGCGCTGCAGAGGATCAAGTCCAGGTTGACTAAGCGAGCCAACTGAGCCACCGTTTCACAGCACATGACCGAAGTAACACTCGACCTGATCGCCAATCTCGCCAAGCAGCGCGGCTTCGTGTTCCAGGCCAGCGAGATCTATGGGGGATTGCGTTCTGCGTACGACTACGGGCCTCTGGGAGTCGAGTTGCTGCGCAAC
>QQVI01000268.1 GCA_003388545.1 Actinomycetota bacterium | reverse complement strand
GACTTCTACAGCGACTTCAGGCGAGGGTATGTCGGGATTCCCGAAACCGAGATCGATGACATCAGTGCCGGAGGCTCTGACCTCCGCCTTGCGTCGATTGACCTCGGCGAAGGCGTAAGGGGGCAGTGACCCGATCCGTCTGAAATCCATCGGCGACTCAATGTAGCCCTTTGGGGGCTCAACTCCTGGCTAGCCGGCGATGCGATCGAACAGCGACCGGATGCGTTTGGGAACGAGGGTCCGGGTCAATGCCAGGATGTCCTCGATCAGGCTGAGCAGATCGATCGGCCCGTCCCAATGTTCCTCGACTATCTCGGGGCCCGACCGATTGATCAAACTGTCTATCGCCATGAGGAGAATGACAACGTCATCCGCCCATCCGATCACCGGAATCACCTCGGGGATCAGGTCCACGGGGCTGGCCACGTAGGCAGCTGCCGCGCCGAGGGCGATCTTGGAGCGCCTGGGCACACGCGGGTCGGTCATTAGCCGACCGACGAGCTTGACGAGGTTCGGGATCACCATGACGGCGTCCTGAATCAGCTTGCTCCCTTGCAGCGAGCGCTCCGGGGGAACCACCTCGTCGGGTCGAACGCGTTCCTGCCTGTTCTCAGTCATTCCACTTCTATCCGTTCCGTTCGACTTTCCCCGTCTCTGTCGGCTTCATTCTCACCGATGCTCCCGATCTCGTCGATCACCGACTCCACAGCCTTGACCCCTTCGATGGCAGCCTGGATCAAGTGAATCATCGCCCGCCGCCCGGCGCGGCCCAGCGCTGCAACGAGCTGGTCACGTTCGCTCATGTGGCGCTGTCGGGGTCGGAGAACGAGACCGAGAGTCTTCCACCGTCGAGTCGTGCCCTCGTCACCTCACGTCGGTGGAGAGCATCAGGAAGGAGAAATGACCGGCGATACGGGCCGAGCTGTACGTACAACTCGTTCCCCTTGCGGAACACGTCGAGATCCGCCTTCTCGACGAAGGGCACCTCGAGCTCCATGGTCACACCTCCCTCGGCGTCGCTGATGCGGAATGGGCTCGTGGCGTGGAAATCTCCGATCGGGTCGAGATCTTCGTATAGCTCCATCGCCATCCGGCGGAGTCTGTCGACCCCGACCATCTCGTCGTCAAAGAGCCTGAGACGCATTCGCGGCAGATCCGCAAAGGCCTCGTCTACGACATCAAGGTGACCCTTCTGGATCGAGCGCCAGCGGTCAAAGTAGGGGTCGGTCACGTCGTCGGGGAGAACCCGGTTGACCACCACTCCGTCAACCCCGTAACCGAAAAGCCCCAGATAGCTGTAAGTGCGCCTGGCTTCATCGATGACCATCTTCTCGGGATTGACGACCAGCCGGGCCGACGTCACCTCCGGTGACCCCATCAGCTCCTTCACGCCCTCGATGGAGTCGAACACGGACTGGGCAGCGCCGAAAACTTCATCACGGGGCAGCGGCAGGTCGGTGATGCGTGAGAGGATCGGCCGGGCCGCCCTCATCAGCTTTCGCTCGGTGGGCATGACCCGGTCGAAGTACCAGGAAAGGACCTCAGGCAGAGAAAGCAAACGCAGTGTTTCCGCGGTTGGGGCACAGTCGACCACGACAACGTCGTAGGAGCCCGAGCGAGCATGCTGGTTCACTTCGAGTAACGCGAACAGCTCGTCCATGCCCGGGAAGATCAGGAATTCTTCCGACTCGATGCCTCCTGCGCCACCCCAGTCGAGAACATCCATGAGTTGACGTCGGATCGAGCCCCAGTACTTGTCCAGTTGCCTCTGCGTGTCGATCTGCTGGCCATCGAGGTTGGGCTGCACCCGTGTCGGATCACTGCCAAGAGGCACGGTCAGGGCGTCGGACAGGGAATGAGCCGGATCGGTCGAGGTGATCATCGTCCGGTAGCCGGCGTCGGCGGCAGCCAGCGCAGTGGCAGCGGCGACCGTGGTCTTGCCGACTCCCCCCTTGCCGGTCACGAGAACGATTCTCATTCAGACGCTGGTCTCGGTAACCCTCTTGCGCAGGCCCTTGAGTGCGGTCGTGATGATCTGCCTCTCGGCCTGACGGCGGATGAACCCCGGGATCGTGAAATTCGGCTCGACAGTCAACGCATAGACCACTTCGGTCCCGCCATCGGCCTCGTTGAATGAATAGGAGCCTTCGAGCATCCGGACGTCGTCGCCCTCCTCCGCTGACCAGCTCAGTGAGTTCGGACGATCATGCGTGTAGCGGAGGACGTACTCGATCTCCTTGACAAAGCCCTCGAGCACGAAACGAGCCCGAATGACGTTCCCAGCATCGTCGGTCTCCAGGACCTCGACCTCCTTGACACCTGTGGCCCACTCCGGATAGCCGGCTATGTCGGCAACCGTGTCGTAGAGGACTTCGGCCGGTACGTCTATCTCCAGGGTTTGAAATGTGCCTTCGGTCATCTCATGGATGAGACTAGTGCCGGATCGTTCTCTACAGGCTTGCAGGATCGAGCCGGAACGGACGGCCCGTTGCCCGAAAGTACCCAACATTCACGCAGCGTGTGGCTCCGATCCGCCATCGCGAGGCCTGCGGCTGGTGGATATCCCCAAAGAGGTGCAATCGCGGCTGTGTCTTGCGGATGAACCGAAGTATCGGGTCGGAACTGCGTTCCTGGCGGCCGGTGATGACGTCGGTTCGCAGAGGGTCGATTGCGGGGGCGACGTGCGTGCACAAGACATCCACGTCGTTGAGGCCGGCGAGTGTCTCCTCCATCTCCTCGTCTGTGACTTCTCCTGGTGCCTGAAGCGGAGTGGCGACGCCACCACCTGCGAATCCGAAGGTGAGCCCACCGATCTCGACACACTCACCATGGACATAGCGGAACGACGATGGCAGCGCCTTGATCAAATGATTGGGGCGGTCGACGTTCCCATGTATCACATACCCCTCGACGCCTTCGAGGACCGGCGACATGAGCTTGTATTGATCTGCGATCGCGCCCTCGATGCTGGATCTGACTTGGTCGAGGTCACCCGGATGCGAACGCCACAGGCGCCTCATCTCGTCGAAGTCGCCTTCGCCTCGCGCCTTCGCGGTGTCCTTGGCGAACTCGATCCCGAGGGCGGTGGCGACGGCGCCTTCACCTGTCCGATAATCGGTCAGGTTGGCCAGATCGCCGAGAACGAAGAGGGTCTCTCCCGTTGACGCGATGCCCGCAAGAGCGTCGAATGCCCCGTGGACGTCAGAAACGACAAGGATCAACTCTCAACGCCCCGCCGGTCGGAGTAACGAACCCAGCCAATGCCCAAAGCGGCGGCCAAAACCGCGATCAGGAAGGCCACCTGCCAGCTGAAGTCGAGAGGTGAGAATTCGGCTCCCATCCCGCCGATGCCGAACCCCGTGACTGCGCCGATGACAGCCCGACCTGAGGGGCCGATCCGCTCCCCCGGGTCCGTTCTGCCGAGATTCTCGGCAAGCGCCCCACCCATCACGACCACGATCAAAGCGATGAATCCCAGAGCGAGAGCGACTGCATAGACCTTGACCATTGCCGGGACATTAACGAGCGCCCGGCGATCTCCCTGAGACTAAGACGCCTGCCTATCGGTTGGGACGAGGCGAAGCCGCGGAACGAGACCGGTGTCGGCCAGGTTGCCCAGTGCCGCCACCTCGTCGTCATTGAGCTCGACAGGCCCGATCTGGAGCAATACAGACACCACACAGTCGTCGCACGCCGAGGTGTGCTGCATCGCACAGTGGTCACAATCGATCAACATCGCGTCCTCCTTTCCCCGATCAAGATATGGAGAGGGTGTGACAGATTCATGCAGGCCGACTTCGTCTCTCGGCTACGCCGAGAGAATGGAGTTCCGGCATCGCTCCTCTCCGATCCGCTCACC
>QQVI01000078.1 GCA_003388545.1 Actinomycetota bacterium | reverse complement strand
CGACACCTCCTCGTCCTGGGTGGCCGCTGCGGCCTGGATGGCCTTGACGATGTTCATGTAGCCGGTGCAACGGCACAGGTTCCCCGAGATCGCCCAGCGCACGTCGTCCTCACTGGGGTTGGCGTTCTCCTCGAGCAGCGCGGTACCCACCAGCATCATCGCTGGTGTGCAAAAGCCACATTGCAGGCCATGTTCCTCGTGGAAGGCCTTCTGCATCGCCGAGAGCTCCCCGTTCTGCTTGAGGCCCTCGACCGTGGTGATGCTTCGCCCGTGAGCCTGGACCGCGAATACGGTGCACGACTTGACGGGCGTGCCGTCGAGCAGGACTGTGCAGACCCCACAGCTCGTCGTGTCGCAGCCGACATGGGTTCCCGTGAGCCCCAACGAGCCTCTGATGAAGTCGACCAGCAGCACACGCGGCTCTGCCTCCGCCGACCTCGCTTCCCCGTTGACAGTGACTTCGACCTTCATGACTGACCTCCCTGGGCTTTGGCGAGGGAATTGGCAAGCCCTCGCTCGACGAACACCTTCACGACGTTGCGCTTGTAATCCGCCGAGCCGCGATGGTCGCTGGCGGGGTCACATGCCTCTGCTGCCGATGCCGCAGCCTCTGCGAACAGATCATCGGTCGGCTGATTGCCGACAAGCATCTCTTCGGCCCCGGTCACCTTCAGGTTGTAGGGATACACCGACGTGAGAGCGATGCCGGCCTTCGCGATAGAGCCATCGCCACCGAGCTCCAGTGACGTGGCAACTCCTACGGTTGCGTAGTCACCGACCTTGCGCTCGAGTTTCTGGTAGTCGCCTCCACCCCGGTCGCTGTGTTTGTTGATGCGCACCTCGGTGACCATCTCGTTGGGCCGGCATGATGTGGAGAACATGTCCACCAGGAACTCAGTGATGGGCACCACGCGCTCCCCATCGGTGCTCCTCAGCACCACCTCGGCTCCAGTGGCCAATGCCACCGACGCCCAGTCGCCCTCCGGGTCGTGGTGAGCTAGCGAACCGCACACGGTTCCGAGATTGCGGACGATCGGATCGGCTACCCAGGGTGCAGCCGAAGCCACCGTCTTGTTGGACGACCCGGCAAGATCCGACTTCACCACGTCGTTGTGACGCACCAGAGCGCCAAAGGTGAGATGCCCATTCGACTCGCCGATCGAGTCGAGGCCGGGGATTCGGTTGATGTCCATCAACGTCGTCGGGTTGGCGAGGCGGAGCTTCATCATCGGAATGAGGCTCTGGCCCCCGGCGAGGATCTTCACGTCATCGCCACGCTCTCCGAGAATGGAAAGGGCTTCGTCGAGCGTCTCCGGAGCCAGATAGTCGAAACGGTTCGGATACATGGGGCCTCCTGGGGTCTGCAGGGTCTTGAACGCCTCTCGCCAAACCTACTCATGCAATCCCCTGGCATGCCGGGGACTCGCCGGGACACGAAGGCACATGGCCATCAGGACACGATGAACCTCGCTCGACGGCTTGGTCTTCAGCCGATATGTGGGGCTAGATCCCCGTTGTCGGAAACGTCGAGCTCCTCCATCTCGAGCCAGCTCGCGACGGCTTCGAGCTCCTTGGTGAGAGCTCGACCGACGCGCTTGCGGTCGATGTCCTGCTCCCCGAAAGCTCCCTTGACGTGAAGCTGTCTCGACCTTCTTCCCGTCTTGAGATCCACCCGGGCCACAAGGTCGCCATCGAGCAGGAAAGGAAGGACGTAATAGCCATAGACCCGCTGCGGCTCGGGGACGTAGATCTCGATGCGGTAATGAAAGTCCCACAGACGCTCGGTTCTGGGCCGTGACCACACCAGGCTGTCGAACGGGGAGAGCAGCGCGGTGCCGCGCGGCTTGTTCGGAAGTGTCGCCTCGGGATGGACGTAGGCCGGCTTGCCCCAACCTTCCACCTCCACTTCCTCGAGCTTGCCTCGCTCCACCAAGCCACGTATGACGTCGCGCGCCATCTGTACGCCGCCCCGATTGCGATTCAATCGCGGATAGTCGATGAGATCGTCGGCGGTCCCAACCCCTAGGTGACCCGCCGCGCGCAGCAGCAATTCGGCGAACGCCTCCTCCTTGCCCAGCTCCGGGGAATTGAGGTGCTCCGGTGCGATGACCCGCTCCACCAGGTCGTACAGCCGCACGAAGTTCGGTCGGGCGGCCGCGGTGACACGACCTTCCATGAACAGCGCTTCTAGGGCGACCTTTCCCTTCGACCAGTTCCACATGCCCGGACTGCTCTCTCCGGGATCCACCAAGTCGGACGTCTGCAGTGGCCCAAATTCCTCAACCTGCTCGAGGACTGCCTCGATGTATCCCGGGTATTCCTCGTGGATCTGCCGGACTCGGTCCCAGGCCGCGGGTTTCATCCGCCAACGCCACAGGTAGTGGTCCTCGGTGGGTATCAGGGAGGCTTCGTGGCCCCAGTATTCGAACACCTCGCCCGATCCCCAAAGCCACTCATCGAGGCTCTCCCGGTCGTAGGGGCCGATCCGGGAGAAAAACGGCATGTAGTGGGCCCGGGCGAAGACGTTCACCGAGTCAAGCTGGACAATGCCTACCTGACGCATCACCTTTCTGAAGTGCCGGACGTCGATGCGCCCGCTCGGCCGATCTTCGTTGAACCCCTGAGCCGCGAGTGCGTAACGACGGGCCTGGTCTCTCCTCAGTTTGCGCATCCATGCCCCACGCTAATGGGCAAGGCGGACAGGCCCCATCCTCAGATGCCGGAGTCCTCCATGGTGCCCGTCATCTTCCCGAGATCCAGCCGAAAGAGGAAGCAGACGATCTGGCGGTCGCCACTCGACCAAGACTCCTCGGTGGGAATCAACCAACCGAACTCCAACTCTGAGTCGGCATAGGCGGTGCCAACGAAGCTCTCGAACTCAGGAAGGCATTGGTTGTCGGCCATGTCGGCGGTGACATCGAAGCCGGGGAACTCCGACTCGGTCATCTCGAACACCGCGTACACCTCGTTGTCATGAGGCTCCGAGCACTCGACGATCGGGACGCTGGAGATCTGGTCGTTCATGTCTCCTTCGTCGTTGAAACAGTCTCCCTGTTCGATGGAGAAGACGTTGCCCTGGGTACAGGCCACCAAGGCGAACGCCATCAACAACACGGCTATCGGACGCTTCATTGCCCC
The DNA here is from genome assembly GCA_003388545.1 of Actinomycetota bacterium. Taxonomy (GTDB): domain Bacteria; phylum Actinomycetota; class Acidimicrobiia; order Spongiisociales; family ZC4RG35; genus MA-ANB-1. The sequence continues at coordinate 725 of QQVI01000078.1, read as the reverse complement.
CTCCTGAGAGGTCGAGGTCGTGATTGACCGGCACAACCCTATCGGTTTTGGAAGCAGCCGTGGGAACACTCGACCAATCCCCGCGCCGCAGTCACTCGGCCGGCGTCGTGGATCATGCCATCATCTCGCCTGTGATCGATCGCTACACCCTCCCGGAGATGGGGGATGTCTGGGCCGAACAGCGCAAGCTGGAGGCCTGGAAGGAAGTCGAGGTCCTTGCACTCGAGGCATGGGCCGAGTTGGGCAAGGTCCCTGAGGGCATCGCCGATTCGGTTCGGGCTGCGCCCTGCCCCACGCCGTCAGAAGTGGCCCGACGCGAGGAAGTCACCAATCACGACATGGCCGCTTTCGTCGACCTCCTCGGAGAGGCCGCCGGTGGAGATGCGCCGGCTTGGGTGCACTATGGGTTGACGTCGTCCGACGTCCTCGACACGGCAACCGGATCACTCCTCGACGAGGCAAGCCGAATCCTCCTCGATCGCCTCGAGGCCCTCTTCTCCGTCGTGAAAGCGAAGTCCCTCGAGCACAGAGAGACGTACATGATCGGTCGCACCCACGGGATTTGGGCGGAACCAACCACCTTTGGCCTGAAACTCGCGAGCTGGGCATTCGAGCTCCACCGCGATCATGCCCGTCTGCGGGACGCAGCGGCTTCGGTCGCCGTCGGCAAGATTTCTGGTGCCGTTGGCACATATGCGCAAGTCCCACCGGAGGTCGAGTCCCAT
>QQVI01000238.1 GCA_003388545.1 Actinomycetota bacterium | reverse complement strand
CTGCGCTCGATGAGCATCTGACGGGGTTCGAGAACCTCGACATGATTGGCCGCCTGTACCAGCTCGGCCGCGATCGCTCTCGGGCGCGTGCCCGCGAGCTGCTGGAGCAGTTTGGGCTTTCCGATGCTGGAGCTCGGCCCGTGAAGACCTACTCCGGCGGTATGCGTCGCCGACTCGACCTCGCCGGTGCCCTCGTGGCAGAGTCGCCGGTGCTGTTCCTGGACGAGCCCACCACAGGCCTCGATCCAAAGAGTCGCACCGATCTCTGGGGTGTCATCAAGCAGCTCGTGGAACGGGGGACAACCCTCTTGCTCACCACCCAGTACCTCGAGGAAGCCGACCAGCTCGCCGACCAGATCATGGTCATCGATCACGGTCGTTCGATAGCGGAGGGCACCGCCGATGAACTGAAAGAGAGAATGGGCGGCGAGCGAATCGAGGTCACCGTTGAGTCGGCCGAGAAAGTTTCGGCAGCTGTCGAGAAGCTGCGTCCGATTGCTGTCGACGATCCTCACGTGGACGAGCGGAACCGCACCCTGGTCATTCCGATCACGGGCGGTGCCCGCACACTGACGATGGCACTTCGTGAGCTGGATCAGGCAGGGATCGAGGTCCAAGACGTGGGATTGAGGCGCCCCACACTCGATGACGTGTTTCTGTCCCTCACCGGGCATGTGGCCGAGTACGAAGCTGCAGAGACGAGTGAGGACGACGACGAGTTGGAAGGAGCGGCCAAATGAGCGTTCTGCAAACCTTTGCCGACGGTTCGGTGATTGCCAAGCGCAACCTGATCAAGATCAAGAGAGTTCCAGAGGTTCTCGTCTTCGTCCTCCTCTCTCCGATCATGTTCGTGCTGCTCTTTGCCTACGTTTTCGGCAGCGCCATCGACATCCCGGGCGGCTCGTATCGAGAGTTCCTGATCGGCGGGATCTTCGCCCAGACAGTCGTCTTCGGGGCGACCTTCACCGGGGCCGGAATCGCCGAAGACATGCAAAAAGGGATCATCGACCGATTCAGATCACTTCCCATGTCCCGATCTGCTGTGTTGCTCGGAAGGACCGCAAGCGACGTCGTCTACAACGTTCTGTCGTTGATCATCATGGGCATAACCGGGCTGTTCGTGGGTTGGAGGATCAGCAATGGCCTCGGGAACGCTCTACTTGCGTTCGGGCTCTTGTTGCTCTTCGCCTATGCGTTCTCCTGGATAATGGGCTACGTCGGGCTTCTCGTACCAAGTGTCGAGGTGATCAACAACGCTTCCTTCATGGTGATCTTCCCTCTGACATTCATCGCCAACACGTTCGTCCCGTCGGAGAATCTCCCTGCTGTTCTCAAGGCCTTCGCCGAGTGGAACCCTGTGTCGGCCGTCACCCAGGCAACCAGGGAGTTGTTCGGCAACATCCCCTCGCTCGCCCCTGAACCGACTGTCTGGCCTCTGCGAAACCCGGTGCTGTACACGTTGATCTGGATTGTCGTGATCATCGCGATCTTCGCACCGCTTGCCGTGCGCCGATACAAGACGATGCACGCCACCGGTTGACGGCTGACACGCAGTCGTCGGCCGGTCGCATATCCTGATGCTGCAAGCGATGAGAGGTGCGGTATGGAGCGCTCCGAGATGCCGGTGGACGAGTTCATCGGGTCCCTCGACGACGACGCCCGACACGACATAGCGGTGCTCGACGGGATGCTCGCTGCGGCTTTCGCCGGCGAGCCCAGAGTGCTCTGGGAGGGCAAATTCTGGGGTGGGAGCGATCAGCGGATAATCGGCTACGGCGAGTACTCGTATGAGAATGCCTCAGGAAACGATGTCGAGTGGTTCAAGGTTGGCCTTGCAAGGCAGAAAGCCCACATAAGTCTCTACGTGAACGCCGTTGACGATGGCGAGTACGTAGGGAAGGCCTACGCCGATCGGTTGGGTAGCGCCAAGGTCGGAGCCGCCAGCATCTCCTTCAAGAGCATTGACTCGATCGACCTGCAGGCTCTCGAAGACATGATCGAGCATGCCCGCTCGGTCATGAGCTGACTTCCACCTCGACGGTCGCTCCTCCCCACCCGTTGACCAGATCGCGTCCTTCTACGACCACGGTCGAAACACCGTCGGGTATCTCGACCCCGCCAAGCGAGCGGGTGAATGGCTGCTCCGCGGCATGGTCGTGGAGCAACTCGCGTATCCCCAGCTGTTCCCCGTCGGGTGTGATGACCCTCCATGCGTCTGCATATCGCTCCGGGGTGTCGTACGGAGAGCTGATCGTGACGTCGAACCGATACGTCCCACCGGGCTCCTCGGTGACCGTTACGTCAATGACGTCAGGGTATTTCTGTGTCGCCTCCCCTGGTGCTGTGGTCGTTGTCCCCGGGTCGTCGCCACCGCAGGCGGCGAGCAGAATCAGTATTCCCACGGCCACAGCCGCCCGCACTATTGGCCTTGCTCCGGGTGGCTCACGTCTTCAATGGCCTGCCGTGCCGAGATCTCCGTTGTGATCTCGATATGGGCGCGGTCGCCCTCGCGACCCACTTTCCTCTTCCCGAGGTCTTCGAGCACATCGGAGTACCCGTACAGGATGAGAGTGTCATGCTCCCGGATCCGGGTGTGGCCACGGGGCGCACCAACGAAGGTGCCGTCGGAGCGTTGGATGCCGAGAACGAGGACGCCCTCTTCGGGCAGCTGGAGGTCGATCAATCGGTGCTTGGCGACCCAGCTGTCGGCCTCCACTCCGAGCTCAGCAACGGCGTAGTCGGAGGAGAGGTTGAGCAGCTGCACATAGTCGCGCACTTCGAGTTGGGTGAACGTCTTCAGCGACCAAGCGATCACCTCCGTGAGGAGTCGGTCAATGACGCGGCTTCGTGCTCCAACGAGGATGACGACGAGCCCGCCTGCGAGGAGCCCGAGCTTGAGGAGGGTGCTGGCGTTGGGGTCTTCCCCGGCGAAGCCGACCACCAGAGTTCCGATGATCGTCACCAGACCCGCATTCCCGAGCAGCATCAGGGTGAGCACGATCCTCCGGCGCACGGGGTGGCTGACGATCAACTCGGTCTCATTGGTGGTGAATCCGACGCCGGTCAACGCCGACCGCGCCTGGAAGTTGGCGACCTCCGATGACAGCCCTGTCGTAGTCAAGGCAATGGCACCGACTCTGTTGATGATCAGGGTCACGACGACGACCACGAGAAGGGTGGCTATCGCGACCATCTATTGGCTTTCCATCCGCTCACTGGCCCAAAGGGTAGAGGTCCGGTTCCGGTTTAAGGGATTGGCCCGCGTCGCAAGCGGTAGGATCGGCGATAGATGGCCGAAGTCGCCGGCGGTGAGTTGAGAAAGCTCACTGCCTTCTCCTCAGACCCCGAAGGCGGGAACCCCGCCGGCGTCTGGATCGGTGGCGAGCTGCCCTCTGACCGAGTCATGCAGGAGATCGCAGCCGATGTTGGGTTCTCGGAGACTGCATTCCTCGCACGAACTGGACATGACGGTCAATGGACTACCCGATACTTTGCTCCGGCGACCGAGGTCACATTCTGTGGTCACGCCACGATCGCCAGCGGAGTGGTTCTGGGTGACCGGTTCGGTGACGGCAAGTATCAGCTGGTGACGGTAGGGGGAGTGGTGCCCGTGACTGTCCGAACAGATGGCGGGATCCGGATAGCTTCGCTCACTTCGGTGCAACCCGAGCACGAACCGGCACCGGAGAAGTTGGTGCACGAGGCGTTGCACGCTCTCGGTTGGGACCTGGACGACCTGGACGACTCCATCCCGCCGGTGAGGGCGTTTGCCGGTGCCTGGCATCTGGTGCTTGCAGTCCTGTCGCGGCAACGCCTCGCATCGCTCGACTACGACTTCAACCGCTTGAAACAGACCATGACCGAGGACGACCTG
>QQVI01000253.1 GCA_003388545.1 Actinomycetota bacterium | reverse complement strand
GAAATCGAGAAGTGAGGCGCATGTTGGAGGCGATCGGCTACGAGACCATACGACTGGTGCGGACGGCGATAGGGCCCATTGCCGATCCCTCTCTGAAGGCCGGGGACTCGAGGGTGCTGGACAACGTCGAGGTCGCTGCCCTCATGCGGGAGGCCGCGGAGTGAGCATCCTGGCAATCAGTCGACCTCCTGAGCCGCTCCGGACTGTCGCCCATCCCCCGGGGTCGAAGTCGCATACGATCCGCGCGCTGTTCGTTGCTGCCGCGGCCGCCGGCCAGAGCACGCTCGTGGGGGCCCTGGATTCCGAGGACACGAGACACGCCCGGGGCGCCCTTCGGGCGTTGGGAGCTCAAATAGCCGAAGACGAGAGCACATGGACGGTCGAAGGTGTTGCCGGCGCGTTTCGAGCCCCAGCCGAGCCCTTGAACGCCGGTGAGTCCGGCCTCACTGCACGTTTCCTCATGGGGCTGTCCCCATTCTTGCCAGGACCGATCCAGATCACCGGAGAGGGCCGGCTTCCAGAGCGACCCATGGGTGCGTTGCTGGACAATCTCCGGACTCGCGGAGCCGAAGCCGGGAGAGAGCATCCCTGGGCCATAGACGCGTCCAGCGCCGGGCGTGATGGAGCCCTTGTTGTCGACGCCTCCGCCAGCAGCCAGGTGCTGTCGTCACTGCTGCTGGCTGCTCCACTGGCCGCCGGTACCACGACCATCACGGCGTTCGGTGCCGCATCGACCCACTACGTCGAGGTGACGTTGGATGTCATGAGGGCCTTCGGAGCGATCATCGAGGGAGAAGACGACACCTATCGCGTCAGCCCCGGGGGCTACAGGCCCGCCATATATCGGGTGCCGGTCGATGCGTCCTCGGCTGCATACCCGGCCGTAGCGGCCGCGATCACGGGTGGCCGGATAGAAATCATCGGCGACATGGGCAAACATCCCGATCGACGAATTTTCGACACGCTGGCGCTGATGGGATGCACTGTCGACGTGACGCCTCGCGGCGTGGTCATAGCTGGCCCGGCGGAGCTCGATCCCGTAGACGTCGACATGTCATCCGCGCCGGATGCCGCGGTGGCCCTCACCGTGTGTTGTGCCATGGCGTCCGACACCAGCCGAATACACGGCCTGCACAGCCTGCGCCTGAAGGAGTCGGACCGGATCGCGGCACTGACGACAGAGCTCACCAAGTTCGGGACATCCGTCGAGGAAGAGGGTGACTCACTGACTATCACACCCGGAGAGCCGAGACCAGCCCGGTTCGAGACCCACAACGATCACCGAATCGCAATGAGCCTCGCCTTGCTGGGACTCGTCGCCGATGGGGTCAGCCTGGAGGACCCCGAGGTGGTTTCCAAGACCTGGCCGGGTTACTGGGAGTGGCTCGCCTCCACCGGGGCCGAGATCGTCGAATTGTGAGCGATCGCTCAGAAATCTGACGGGCAAACCTTCAGTCATCGGTGAAGGTTGCTATGTTGTCACCTACGGAGAGGTCGTACCGGTCCTTTGCCCCCATTGTCCAGACAACCCCCATCTAGGACGCCCCTGGACCGGTCCCTCTCCATTAACGCGTCTAGGGCGGTCTACCCTCGATCTCCGTGGATCCAGTGATCATCAGCATCGACGGGCCGGCAGGCACCGGCAAGAGCACCGTCTCGCGGCTGGTGGCGCAAAGGCTCGATCTGCCCCATCTGGATACGGGCGCGTACTACCGGGCTGCCACTCTCTTGGCACTCCGCAAAGGTCTCGACGTGAACGACGAGCGAGCAGTGACGGCCGCTGTCAACGCCTCACTGCTCGATCAGATCGGCAGTCGGATGTATGTCGACGGTGAGGACGTCTCCCACCTGATCAGGTCACCAGAGGTCAGTGCGGCCGTTTCGGTGGTCTCGGCCCACGGTGCTGTCAGAGAGGCTCTCGTCGCTCATCAACGGGCCTGGGTGAGGCGCCATGGCGGGAGCGCGGTGGTGGAAGGACGTGACATCGGTTCGATCGTCTTCCCAGATGCTCCGGTCAAGGTGTATCTAGACGCTTCTCCCGAGGTTCGCGCGGCACGACGGTCAGCCGAGACCGGCCAGAAGGCGACCGAAGTGCTTGTTGATCAAGAGCGGAGGGACCACATCGACTCGACCCGGGTGACGTCTCCACTCCGGATTCCGGAAGGGGCGACTGTCATCGACACCTCCGATATGCAGATCGACGAGGTAGTTGGAGCGATCGTCGAGCTCGTCGAGAGTCGTTTGTCCCGATGACACCTACCATTGGTGATGCAATGTCAGTCCAACGCGTTCTCCTTGCCGAGCCGAGGGGCTTTTGTGCCGGTGTCGAGATGGCCATCAAGGCTCTGACCTGGATGACCCGCATATTCGAGCCGCCTGTGTACTGCTACCACGAGATCGTCCACAACGAGTGGGTGGTGCGCGCTTTCGAGAAGGTCGGCGTCATCTTCGTAGACGACATCGACGAGGTTCCAGAAGGCGCTCCCGTGATGCTCTCGGCGCACGGATCTGCACCCGAGGTCGTTGCCGGCGCCTCGGAGCGAGCGGCGGTGGTCATCGACGCCGTTTGCCCGCTGGTGACAAAAGTCCATCATGAGGTGAAGAAGATGTCGTCGAAGGGCTATGACATCATCTACGTCGGCCATCAAGGGCACGACGAAGCGGTCGGCACGGTCGCTGAAGCTCCAGACTCGATCACCCTGGTCGAGCCGGAGCAGGGCCTTGGCGATTACCGCCCTAGCGATGACTCGAAGGTCGCACTTCTGGCGCAGACAACGCTCGGCATGTACGAGTGGCAAAAGGTGATGGACGATGCCAGTGCTCGGTTTCCTGACCTCGCAACCGCACGCAAATCGGACCTCTGCTACGCCACCACGAATCGCCAGGAGGCAGTTGGCCAATTGTCGGACGAGTGCGACTTGATCCTGGTGGTTGGTTCGCACAACTCATCCAACACACAGGCGCTGGTTCGTGTGGCCAAGGAGAACGGGGTCGAGTCCTATCGGATCGACTCGGCGGATGACATCGACTCCGCCTGGCTCGAGGGAAAGACCGTCGTCGGGCTTACCGCTGGAGCCAGCGCCCCGGACCATCTGATCGAAGAGGTGATCGACCGCATCGATCCGGAGCAGGGCTTCGAGCTTTGGAAGGTCACGGAGGAGGAGGAATACTTCCCACTTCCTCCACAACTCCGCCAATTCGTCACCACCCTGCAGAACCTCGTGGAGGCTGGTGTCACCGCGAAGCAGCCGGCGGAGGGCGGGTACCTGGAGCGGGATCGTACCTGGACCGCTTCCGAGGCCTTGAAGCTGATCAGCGCGTAGGAGGCTCCCGGGTGGCCGAGATATGAGCGCCCTTCCAGTTGTTGCTGTCGTGGGCCGGCCCAACGTCGGAAAATCGACCCTGGTCAACAGGATCATCGGCTCGCGCACAGCGGTCGTGGAGGAAATGCCAGGTGTCACACGAGACCGGCGCCAGTTCGACGCAGACTGGGCAGGCAGGAGGTTCATCCTCGTCGACACCGGGGGGTGGGAGTTGAAGCCCGGGACCGGGATCGACGAGTCGATCAAGCAGCAGGCCGAAGCTGCTCTCAGCGGCAGCGACGTGATCGTGTTCGTTGTAGACGGTATGGCCGACCCGTCCGACGACGACACAGGGGCGATCTCCACTTTGCGCAGCACGGGTGTTCCCGTTGTGCTGGCGGTCAACAAGATGGACAGCGCCACCGCTGAGGCCGAGATCGGGCGATTCTGGTCGTTGGGTCTCGGCGAGCCCCGACCGATCAGCGCGTATCACGGCAGGGGTGTCGGTGACCTCCTGGACACAGTCGTTTCCTTCCTGCCCGAGCCGGTGGACGAGGTCGAAGAGCCGGCCTTGCCGCGCCTGGCCATCGTCGGGAGGCCGAACGTGGGCAAGTCGACACTTCTCAACCGTCTCGTGGGGGAGCAGCGGGTGATCGTCTCCGAGACACCA
>QQVI01000099.1 GCA_003388545.1 Actinomycetota bacterium | reverse complement strand
TGACGTGCTTCGCCGGTACCTCTTCCGCGAGATCTGATGGACCCGAAGGCAACTGCCTTCGCATCGGAAGCAATCTCTTCGGTTGGCCGCGGCGACGTGCCGTCAGCCAGGACATCCATCGCCCAGGCGTGTGATATCGATCGGGCCTTCTTCCGGCTTGCTGACGCGATCTACCTTGCATGTTCCGAGCTCGAGCGTGACGGCGAGGTGACTACTGCGACTTGGAACACCCTCGGAGACGCGGTGGGGTCAGGGGAGCTTCTGGCTGTGGTCGAGGCTTCGCGCACTGCCTGAGACGATGCCCGTATAGGCTCGCCCGGTGATCGTCGAAGTCGTTGCTGTGGGCACCGAGCTCTTGCTCGGGCAGATCGTCAACTCCAATGCCGCCTTCATCGGTTCGGCCCTTGCCGACCATGGCCACGACGCTCACTTCCAGCAGGTCGTCGGGGACAATCTCGAGCGTTTGAGTGAGGCGCTCCGGGTAGCCATGAGTCGCTCCGACGTCGTGGTGGTGACGGGTGGCATCGGACCCACACAGGACGACCTGACACGCGAGGCGTTGTGCGCTGTGACCGGCCGGGAGATGCTCTTCTCCGACGAGTATGCCGAGTCACTGCGGCAATGGTGGACGAGACGAGGCCGCAGAATGCCGGAGAGCAACCTGCGTCAGGCGCAGTATCCCGAGGGAGCCGAGATGCTGCCGAACCCTCGAGGCACCGCTCCCGGGCTCGCGCTCGAGCACGATGGAAAGACCATCTTCTGCCTGCCCGGTGTCCCGGCGGAGATGGGGTACCTGGTCGAGAACGAGATCCTTCCCCGGTTGCGCGAGCGATCTGATCAGGATTCGGCGCTGGTGAGCAGAATGCTACGGAGCTGGGGGCGCTCCGAGTCCGACGTTGCCGAGACACTCGCCGATCTATACGAGGCGACGACCAACCCGTCGGTTGCCTTCCTGGCCTCGGGTGGCGAGATCAAGGTGCGCCTCACCGCCAAAGCCGAGAGCGTGGAGGATGCCGAAGGGATGCTCGAGCCCCTCGAGCGGGAGGTGAGAGCCCGCCTGGGCGATGCCGTCTTCGGCGCCGACGATGAGACGGTGGAGGTCGTCCTATTCCGTCTCCTCGAGCAGAGGGGTTGGACCCTCGGTGTGGCCGAGTCGATGACCGGAGGGCTGATCTCGGGAAGGCTCACCGAGCACCCGGGGGCTTCGGCGCACTTCGTCGGTGCCGTCGTGCCGTACGACGCACGGCTCAAGGGCAAACTGCTCGGAGTGTCGGACGTCTCGAAAGTGGTCGACGAGCAAACAGCAATGGAGATGGCTCAGGGCGTTCGGAGACTGCTCGATGTCGACGTGGGGCTATCGATCACGGGATCTGCAGGCCCCGAACCGATGGAGAAGCCGCCAGGGACCATTGTCGTTGGCGTGGCCACGCCTGAACGGGTGGCGGCAAGACAGCTGACGATGGTGGGGGATCGGGAGAGAATCAGAACCTACGGGGTGACCTCCGCTCTTCACCTAGCCCGGCTCGCTCTCGAGGGAAGGTGGTGGCGCACCTGAGGGCATTTCTGGCTGTTGCGCCACCAGACGAGGCCCGGCTTGCGCTGGCCGACCAGATCTCGGAACTTCAGATTCCGGGACGTCTCATCCCTCCGGCCAATTGGCACATCACCCTCAGGTTCCTGGGAGAGATCGACGAGGTGACGAGAGAACGATATGAAGCAGCTCTCGATCAGTCCGACTTGGGGCGCAGCTTCATGCTGGGCCTGGATCACTTCGGGGCGTTCCCCAGAGCTGGCAAAGCGTCATTCATTTGGGCCGGGGTAGGCCGTGGTGAACAGCGCCTGCATCAGTTGGCAGAGGTCGCCGACGAGCGAGCCCTCGATGCAGGCATCCCGGGAGAGGAGCGCCCTTTCCGCCCTCATCTCACGGTCAGCCGTTGTCGGCCCCCGGTGTCCGTGGTCGACCTCGTCGACGCCGGCGAGCTCGAGATTGCCTGGCGGGTGGCGCAACTGACTTTGTTCCGAACCGTCCCGGGCAGAGGGGGAGTGAGCTACGAGCCCCTTGAATCGTTTTCTCTGACCCGGTAATACTCGACTCGAACACCTGTTCGGCTAGTGTTCGCGGGGACAAAGTGGTCGAAGAAGTGAGTTTCTGTCACAGCCCGTGGATACGGTCAGGGAGAATTGAGAAGGGAAAGTCATGACTGAAAGAGATAAAGCACTGGACATGGCCTTGGGCCAGATCGAGCGCCAGTTCGGCAAGGGGGCGATCATGAAGATGGGCGATGCCGCCGCCCAGAAGGTCGACGTCATCTCCACCGGTGCTCTGTCTCTCGATCTCGCCCTTGGGATCGGTGGTGTCCCCAGAGGGCGGATCGTGGAGATCTACGGTCCGGAGAGCTCGGGCAAGACGAGCCTGTCCCTTCACATCGTCGCCGAGGCCCAGCGCAACGGTGGCATAGCCGCGTTCATCGATGCGGAACACGCCCTCGACCCAGCGTATGCCAAAGTCATCGGTGTCGACGTCGACGAGCTGCTCATCTCCCAGCCAGACACCGGCGAGCAGGCCCTCGAGATAGCCGACATGCTGATTCGCTCCGGCGCGCTCGACGTTCTTGTCATCGATTCCGTGGCTGCCCTTGTTCCTCGTGCCGAGATCGAAGGTGAGATGGGTGATAGCCACGTCGGGCTGCAAGCCCGCCTGATGTCCCAGGCCCTGCGCAAACTGGCCGGCAATCTGAACAAATCGCGCACGACAGCCATCTTCATCAACCAACTCCGCGAGAAGATAGGTGTGATGTTCGGATGCTTCCAGTATTCGACACGCGTCACGCTTGCCGACGGCTCTCAAGAGAAAATCGGCAAGATCGTCAACCAGAAGCTCCCCGTCGAAGTGCTCGCGGTCGACCCCACAACGGGCAAAGTGGAGCCAAAGAAGGTCGTCAATTGGTACGACAACGGAAACGCCGAGGAGTTCCTCCAGTTCACCGTTTATAAGCCGGAAGGCAACGGCAAGGCCCAGTTTGCTGCGACGGCGAATCACCAGATCTCGACCCCAGGCGGTTGGCGGTCGGCAGGTGAGTTGATTCCCGGAGACAGAGTCCTCATGCCTCTACCTCATTACCTATCCGAGCAGCAGCGACAGCTGGTCTTGGGTTCGCTCATGGGAGATGGCGCGATATCACCCAAACGAGACCATGCCACCGGTCCCGGGATGAAGTCTCGATTCAGATTCGGCCATGGCCCCAAACAGGACGATTACGCGAGATGGAAGGCCGGATTGCTGGAAGGCGTGCCGCTGTGCATTTCTCCGCATGCCAAAGGCGGATTGATGGTCGAAACCACTCCGCTGGTGGAGCTAGACGAGCTCCGTGAAGCGGTCTATGTGGCAGGAAAGAAGGTCTTCAGCTGGGATTACCTCAAAGAGCTGACACCTTTCGCCCTAGCTGTTTGGTATATGGACGACGGAAGCTTCGCCGTGCGTCGCAAAGATGGATCTGCGGGACGCTCAGATGTATGTGTGGAAGCGATGGAGAAGGGGACTCAGAGACGATTGGTCGCTCTGCTACGAGAGACTTATGGCCTGGCGTGCACTCTGATCGAGAAGGCTGGGAAGGCGGTCATAGTGTTCGATCGGGATGGCACCGAGGCCCTCCACGAGCTAATTGCTCCCTATGTGCCGCCGGCGATGGATTACAAGCTGCTTCAGCATCATCGATCCAAGTGCATCGTTCGAGTCGAGCCGGCAAAGGAGGAGATGAGGCTGGTCCCCGTGCCGATCATCTCGATCGACGTCAAGCCGCCCACACGAAGCATGCGCCGATTCGACATAGAGGTGGAGGGCCACCACAACTACCTGGTTGATGGGGTAATGGTCCATAACTCTCCAGAGACGACCCCTGGTGGGCGCGCCCTCAAGTTCTACTCATCGGTACGCCTCGACATCCGTCGAATCGAGACCCTCAAGGAGGGCACTGAGGGT
>QQVI01000065.1 GCA_003388545.1 Actinomycetota bacterium | reverse complement strand
GGATCCGTTGGAGTCGGTTCGCAGTGTGTCGAGGCGTAGCTCGATGCCGTTGGGCGGCACGAAGAAGATCTTCACCTCTTCGTTGGCGTTCAGTCCCGATCCCATCACCACGACCTCCGACCTGGCATCGGCGCAGGTTGGGTCGACACTCACCGAGAAAGGCCCGGACACGGCCTGAGGCGTAAACCCCTCAGGGGGGCACGGCATCATGTAGTCGATATCAACGGCCGTCTCCGTCGATTCGTATGTGAGTAGATCGGGCTGGCCCAACGCCCTGATCACCCGGAAGAGCTGCTCCTGTCGTGTCTCATCGGAGATCTTGTCGAGGCTGACATCGGTGGTCTCGAAGGCGTATGCGTAGACCACGAAGGCGGCGAGCAGCCCGATCAGTATCCAGAGGGGTCTCCTCCGACCGCCCCGGCTCCGAGGCGTGTCTTCCTGGTCGATGTCCTTGCGTCGGACGTCAGCCAACTCTCTCGGCCTCCTGGCCGTAGATGTCCTTGAACATCTGGTCGTCGATTTCCGAAGGCAGCCCTTCGAATACGAGCTTGCCTTCGTTGAGCGCGATCACGCTCTGCCCGTATCGGTGAACCAGGTCGATGAAGTGAAGGCTGCAGATGACGGTGACCTTGTCTTCCCGGTTGATCGCTTCGAGATATTGCATGATCGAGTGGGCCAGAACGGGGTCGAGGCTGGCGACCGGCTCGTCGGCCAGGATCATCTCCGGGTCTTGCATCATCGCCCGGGCGATTCCCACTCTTTGCTGCTGCCCTCCGCTGAGCTCTTCCGAGCGGTTGTTCGCCTTGCCTGCGAGGCCGACCCGCTCCAGCTGTGCCATCGCCCGCTGTCGATCGGCCTTGGAGAAGCGGTTGACGATGGCAAGGGCCGGGCTGGTGTAGCCAAGACGACCTGCCAGCACATTGGTGATGACCTTGGATCGGTAGACCAGGTTGAAGTGCTGGAAGACCATCCCGATCCGTCGCCTGATCCTCCTCATGTCCTCCTGGGACGCGGCCGTTATGTCTTCTCCATGCCACGTGATGCGGCCCTCGGTCGGATCGATCAACCGATTGATGCAGCGCAGAAGGGTCGACTTGCCCGAGCCGGAGAGGCCGATGACTGCCAGGAACTGGCCGTCGGGCACTTCGAATGAGACGTCGCTGAGAGCGACGGTCCCGTCGTCATAGACCTTGGTGAGGTGCTCTACCCGGAGCATGAAAGAAATGGATGGCGCAAGGGGAGGGCGGGACCCGCCCTCCCCTCATGCGTCATTTGGCTATTCCAGGTCGTCCAGATCGATGCCGGCGAGCTCAACGACCGTCCTCAGGTCGTCGTACTCAGCATCGGTGGCCGGCTCGATTCCGGTCCAGCCGTAGAAGTCCTGGTTACCGATCGAGTCGTTCCAGGCGCAATCATCGTTGTCCTCGCACTCTGCGGCGAAGGCCAGCAAGGCTTCTTCGATTTGGGCTCGAAGGTCCGCCGGGAAGTCCGGCCCAAATGACAGGGTGTCATTGGGGATCTCCGGCGAGATCGTCAGGATCTTCACTTCCTGAACGATGTCCGGAGCCTCGGTGATGGTGCTTGCCCTTGCGTCGAGAACACGGAAGTTCTCCCCGCAGTAGAGGTCTGGATCGTCCTCGTCGGTCGGGCCACAGTCCGCTATCAGGTCATCCGGGACGTCCGGCGAGTCGCCGAAGCTCCACGGATCCCCTTCGAAGATGAGCGGCGGGCTGAAGAAGGTCGTTGCGAAGTCGGCGTCGCCGCGGAAGACGGCCAGAGCCGCGTTCCCATGACCACCGGCTTCTACGATCTCCGCTGGCTCTACGCCCGCTTCGTCGAGAAGCAGCAATGGCACCAGGTAGCCCGAGGTTGAGCCCAGGTCGGGCACCGCCCAGGTGAGCCCATCTAGGTCCTCAACACTCTCGATGCCGCTGTCACGAGGCACGAGGATCTGCGCCCAATAAACGCCATATCCAAATCGGATCGCCTTGAAGGCGACGTCCACCCCACAGAGGTTTGACGCCAGCACGTACCCGAAGCCTGGGATGAATCCCATGGTCTCCTCGGGAGCGGCGCACATCTCCTCGACGGTTGCCGCATAAGAGGTCGGTACTTTGACCTCGAAGCTGAGTCCCGTGGCCTCCTCCAGGGCCTCCTTCATGACTTCACCACCAGAGACGATCACCTGAGTGTCGACCGAGGGGACGAACAGCACCTGAATCGGACGCTCGGGCGTGCCCAACTCGGCCATTGCCTCTGTCGTCGTCGTCGTGTCCATCATCTCGGTGGTTGTGGTGTCCTCACCTTGGTCTGCAGTGGTCGTGGTCTCTTCGGTCCCATCTCCACATGCAGCGATCACCATGGCAAGGACTGCCATCAGCGCCCATAGGCGTTTTCGTTGCATATTCACTCTCTCCATCCGCTGTACTTGCGACGATGCCCGCGAATCGCCGCCGCCAACCTAGTTGCTCGGGCACATGTCATGCCAAGCCAGACACGACTTGCTGGAAATCTGCAAACCCCTCGACATCGATGGCGCCGTCGACAGGAGAGTTCCAGGGCCGGACGAATCGGCACACTGTGCGGTCGCCGCGGTGCAAGATGAGCCGGGGGAGCACGATCGGTGAGTCGTCCAGGTAGACGTCGCAGTCGACTCTCCATTTGTCCTCCAGGATGTGGACCTCGGTCGTTGGGAGCTCGTGCTTGGCCAGCCATTCGAACGTGTCGTGGACTGCGAACTCGGGCTTGGTGGTGAGGATGGCGATGTGGTGGCCTTCCGATGCGAGGTCGTGGAGCGCCTCGACCGCACCCGGAAAGGTGTCGAGATGCCAGAAGATCGACCGGCCGTCCAGGTCGGAGGCCCACCGCCAGAACTCCCCCATCGACTTGAAGTGGGTGAGCTCGGTCAGACCGTTCCAACTAACCGAGTCCTCCACCTTCAGCTCGGTCCCGAACTCCTGGTTGTAGAAGTTCATCCAACCCTTGGTGAAGTCGGCCACCACGCCGTCGAGGTCTATCCCGAGTCTCAGTCCTGGCATGCCCGCAAGCCAAGCACTGAGGATGTCAGAGGAGCAAACCGCAACGAACGCCTCCGCCTAGCCGGGGCAGGTCAAGCGGCTACAGGTCATCTCGATCGACGGCCTTCGACTCCTTGTAGAAATCGATCCGATCAACCGGCATGACGACAGACGTCAACACGTTTGAAAGGTGGGCGCTGATTCGCTTCAGGTACCGGTAGAAGAGGGCGCGGGGAGCCGCTTCTCGCCCTGGCAGGTCAGAGTTGACGAACTCGACCACGTGGGTGTCATAGTGCGATGTGTCCTCGTCGATTCCCTTGATGAGGTCGTGAACTTTCTCGGTGTCCTGGTTTCGGAATGCCTCGAGGCTCTCTCTGAGAAGTGACCTGACCCTTTTCCTATGGCTTGTGAGCTCTTCCTTGTCGTTGCCAGTTGAGAGGTTGATCCCCATCTGGGCGAGATTCCAGATGTTCTTGCAGTAGTCACCTATTCGCTCGATGTCCTTGGCCACGGCCATGTAGGCCATCATCAGCCCGTGGTCGACCTCCGCGCCCCGGACCGTCCCGTGGACCAGCATTTCCCTTCGAACGGCACGCTCTGTCTTGTTGAGGTCGTGGTCGATGAGTTGCAGCTGGTCGCCTGCCTCGGTGACGTCCAATTCACCAAACACGGCCCCCGTGGCGAGCTCAAACGTGTCCTGGCAACTCGCCAGCATGGCTGTGAGCTGCTCCTCGGCCGCTTCCATCTGGTCGGCGTCGCGAAATATGGAAAACATGCCGGCTCCTTCCTTCAGGCAAGCAAGATTATTACGAGTGGCGACAGGATGAACAGACAGACGATGTAGACGAGCACCACACTCCGGCGTTTCACCGCGGCAGTCGCCGTCCTCGTGGCCAGGCGGAGCGGAATGCGGCGCAAGGCGGGGAACGGGTAGAAAATGAGGATCCCGAGCACGTTGAACACCACGTGTGCCAGGGCAATCGTCAATGCATCGGGG
>QQVI01000338.1 GCA_003388545.1 Actinomycetota bacterium | reverse complement strand
CCCCTCCCGCAGGACGTTTTCTCACCGCACCCACATGTGAGATTCCGCGCAGCTGCAAGGGCCCATCCGGAGGTCATCGTCTTCGGCCTCTTCCGCAGTGATGCCGTTGCCCGCACCGAACTGCATGGGCACTTCTCCGGATCCGACCGCAACTTCGTCGCAGAAATCATGCTGCACGGCCCTGCGGTTATGGCCGGCACGAGCGAGTTCTACTTGCGTGAGCATCCGAACCGGTCGGTTCGCACCTACCGGCGACGGGGCAAGAATCGCTTCACCCACGCCCGCGACGCCTGGTACGCCCCGGAGAGGAAAGGTCGCATCGTGTTCCCCTCCTGGCGAAGGCTGGGTGGCTATATCAAGTCGGTGAGGCGAACAAAGCTTGGTGCCGGTGAGTCCCTCCGGTGCTACGTGGCGATCCTGAAGCTTCTCTCCGACGACGGCTTCAAGCTCACCAAGCAGCTCGCCTACGACATCGTGACCGCCGCGGTCTCACTGGCCAGGAGACTGCGCCGAGCCTGAACGCCGCCGTGCTCCGCCAATCCCGATAATCTCCCTCGATGCAAACGCCCTCCCGGTCGCGCCTCTCTCGGGACTTCTGGAAGCTGTGGACGGCGGCAGCGATATCCAACATCGGAGACGGGATACGGGTGACCGCCCTGCCGCTTCTGATCGCCGCCATCACCAGGGATCCGCTGATTGTCAGCGGCGTGACCGCGGCGACTTTCGCACCCTGGATCCTGGTGTCGCTCCCTGCGGGTGCAATTGTCGACAGGCTCAACCGGCGGCACCTGATGATGATCGGACAGGCCGTGCGTGGTGTCGTCGTTGGCGCCCTCGCGCTCGCCATACTCGGCGGGGTCGAGTCGATCCCGCTGATCTATGTGACGGCCTTTGTGATCGGCCTGGGAGAAGTCTTCGTGGACTCCTCATCGCAGGCTGCTATCCCGATGCTGGTCGAGGAGCCGGAGTTGGAGAATGCCAACAGCAAGCTCCTGGCGGTCGAATTCGTGACCAACGACGCTTTAGGGGGGCCGGTCGGGGCATGGCTCTTCGCATACGCACCGGCGATCCCTTTTCTCCTCGACTCATCGACTTTCCTCGTTGCCGGATTGTTGATCAGTCAGATCACAGCGCCGATGCAGGAATCGGTCACTGCAGAACGCCCATCGATGCTCGATTCGATCAGGGAGGGCGTCTCCTTCGTGAGAAACCACGAGCTGCTCGGCGGCATTGCACTGGCAGTCGCGCTGGCCAATCTCGCCGTCGGAGCCGGAGGCTCGATCCTCGTCCTGCTTGCGCTGGAGGTCCTCGGCGTGTCCGAGGTCGGGTTCGGCCTCCTGGTGGCGACCGGCGCCATAGGTGGCTTCATCGGAGCAATCGCCGCCCGTCGGGTCTCTGCGCGCATTGGCCGGAGGATGGCATTGACGACGGGAGCGGCGCTTCTCGGTATAGGTCAGGCAGTGATGGGGCTTGCGGTCAACGGAGTGATCGCCGGAGCCGGCTTCTTCATCGGGAGCCTCGGCGTTTCCGTGTTTTCCGTGGTGGGCAGGGCCCTACGCCAGGGGGTCACACCGGATCGCCTCCTTGGTCGTGTCGTGGCCACCTTCCGGCTCATCGGTGTCGGGGCGGTCCCGGTTGGTGCTGTGCTCGCCGGCGTGATAGCCGACGCATTTGGGCTACGGGTCCCTTACATACTCGGCGCCGCGGTCATCGCCATCGTGACGGTGGCCATCTACCGAATAGCGACCGAGGAGCGCATAGCCTCGTCAACTGGCAGGGCGGCGAGCCTGACTCGGGCCCGGGAGCCCGCACATAACAAGAACATGAGCGCAATCGTCGACGAAGTCCCCCTTCAGGGAACAGAGGAACCGGCATTTCTCATATCGCCGGAGTCAGGGCCCACCCGTGCAGCTGTCCTCTTTCTGCACTGGTTCGACGAGGCTCCGAACGCCAATCGGACGCAATTCGTCGACGAGGCCGTCACCCTTGCCGAGACCGGCGCCGTCTCCCTGCTCCCCCAGCTCTCGTTCCCCTGGGGCACCCCGCCGGCCGAGAGCGAAGCCGATCTCAGAAGAATCGAAGCCGAGATGACCGCACTCCGCTCCGGGATCGAGCTGCTCTCGAGCCGAGGCGAGCTACCCCTGGCCGTCGTCGGCCACGATTTCGGGGCGATGTACGGGGCCCTTCTGATGGCGGAGGTCGAGCCCGCCTGTGGGGTGATGATCGCGGCGACGCCAAGGTGGGCCGACTGGTTCCTGCCCTTCTGGCCCATCGCCGGCGATCGGTTCGACTACATGCGATCGTTGGACCCGGTCGACCCGGTCAACGCCGTGAGTCGGGTCACCGCTCCGCTGCTGTTTCAATTCGGCAAGCAGGACTTCTACATCGCTCCCATGACGGGCCTGGAGCTGTTCCGCTCAGCCAACGATCCAAAGACAATCGAGACCTACGACGCCGGTCATGAGATGGAGCTCGAATCGATCCGCGAGGACCGTGCCCGATTCCTGGTCGAGCATCTCGGGCTTGGAGAAGATCAGTAGTCGATCCCGCGGCGGGCCATCACCCCTCGGTCGTAGGCGTGTTTGACCTTGCGCATCTCGGTGACCGTGTCGGCGATCTCAATCAGCGGTGCCGGGGCGTCCCGCCCCGTGAGGATCACGCTCGTCCTCGCCGGTCTGCTCGAGATTGCCTCGACCACTTCACCGACGTCTATCCACTCCCAGTTGATCGGGTAGGTGACCTCATCGAGCACGATCAGGTCGTAGTCACCAGAGCCGATGTGCTGCTTGGCCCGGGACCAGGCTTCGCGGCCAATGGCCTCAGACTCGCCCATGTCCTTGGAGTCCCACGTGAAACCGTCGCCGAGCGCCCACCAGTCCACGCCCAGGTCTCGCAAAGTCTTCTCCTCGCCAACGTTCCAATCACCTGACTTCAGGAATTGCACCACACCAACTTTCCACCCCCTGGCGATCGCCCGGAGGATCGTGCCGAAAGCTGCAGTCGACTTACCTTTGCCATCGCCGGTGTTGATGAGCACCAGGGACGGCTCGCGAACCGTTGCCTTTGGTGGTGGCTCGGTTGGGGGCGTCTGCGAGGTCACTGTCGCTTCCGTTCTCGGTTGGGTATCACCGTGGGGCGGCCATCTTGGAAGACCACCTCGACCCCAGGACCGTAGTGGGCGCGCAGCAGGTCGGGCGTCAACACAGACTGACCATCGCCTTCCGCAACCACCCCGCCTGCGGACATCAGAATGAGCCGATCGGCGAAACGCTCAGCCAGCGTCAGGTCGTGGATAGCAGTGACAACTGTGAGGTCGCGGTCTCTGCGTAGCTCGTCGATGAGGTCGAGAACTTCGACGGCATGACCCAAGTCGAGGCTCGACGTGGGCTCATCGAGCAGCAGGACCGGGCTCTCCTGGGCCAGAGCTCGAGCGAGCACGACACGTTGTGCCTCTCCGCCGGAGAGCGTCGCCAGCTTCCGGGCGGCGACTTCGAGAAGGTCGAGACGGGCAAGCGCGGACTCGGTTGCAGCGAAGTCGGCGGCCCTCTCGCTCTGCAGATATCCGAGATACGGCGTGCGTCCGAGGAGCGCATAATCGGCGACACTCATCTCCTCAGGGAGATTGGGGCGTTGCGGCATCCATGCCACATCGATGCCAGGTCGACGCGCTCCGTTTCCGAACGAGACCTCACCCTCGTGCTCGATCGCTCCGACCGCGGCCCTCAGCAGAGTCGACTTTCCGGCGCCATTGGGGCCGATGATCGCAACCCATTCGCCACTTGCGACCTCGATGTCGACTGGACCGATGACGGTGTCTCCGGGAAATGCCACCTTGACGGCTTCCCAGCGGATCATGCCCGTCTCCCAACCGATCTCAGCACCACCAGGAAGAACGGTGCCCCAACAAACGCAGTGACGATCCCGATCGGGAGCTCAGCCGGGGCCGCCACAGTGCGGGCGACGATGTCCGCCGCCACGAGAAAGGCGGCGCCGAAGATGATCGAGAGAGGGACGATCACCCGGTAGCTC
>QQVI01000051.1 GCA_003388545.1 Actinomycetota bacterium | reverse complement strand
CCACGGTGCCTGGCAACCCGGTTGGGATTGTCGCGGTGTTCGATCCGGAGGGGAGTCCACTGGGGGTCGTAGACGGCCCTACCTTGACTGCGATCCGCACCGGCGCGATCTCAGGCCTGGCCACCGACGCCCTCGCTACTCGAAACGCCTCGACACTGGCAATGCTCGGCGCCGGAGCGATGGCCTATGACCAGGTGGCGGCTGTGAAGGCGGTGCGACCTGTCGAACGAATACTCGTCTGGTCTCGCAACCCCGCAAACGCCGAGCGGCTCGCCGCCAAGGTCGGCGGGGTGGCTGTGGAAGACGCCGACGACGCCGTCTCGAGATCCAACATCGTTTCATGTGCCACCCCGGCATTGAGCCCGCTGTTTCACCCGGACTCAGTGCAGGAAGGCACGCACATCAATGCCGTTGGAGCCTTCAAGCCCGAGATGGTCGAAGTCCCTCCGGAGACTGTCGAAAGGGCCTACGTGGTGGTCGACGACTACGAAGCCGCCGCAGCCGAAGCCGGTGACCTGCTCCAGGTCAACCGGACGGCGAATGCCTCCCTTCGCGAGCTCCTGGCCGGCACGAGCCCGGCGATAGGGGAAGACGTCACGCTGTTCAAGAGTGTCGGCGTCGCCGAGCAGGATGTCACCGCGGGCCATGCCGCTCTGTTGAATGCCGCGGCCGCCGGCCTCGGAATCTCGGTCGGCTGACGACTACTCGAGAGACCGGCGCAGTCGATCGAGCCGCCGATCCCAGGTTCCAGCAGTGTCAGTGGCCCAGGAGGCGACTGTGTCGAGGGCGTCCGCCTCGAATTGGTATCTGACCTCTCGCCCCTCTTGGTGACGGGTAACGAGCCCCACCGCGTCCAAGGCGGCGAGGTGCTTGGAGATCGCCTGTCTGGTCACCGGGATGGTGGCTGCCAGCTCGGTAGCCGTAGCGGGCCCCGACCTGGCTAGAGCGGTGAGGACTCCGAGGCGGGTTCGGTCACCCAATGCCGAGAAGAGCTCGTGGGGTTCTGTCATCAGGCAGCGAGTTGCACGTTCGTTCGTGCGCTCGCCATTGGCCATTCCGTGTGCCCGTCCGGCCCGGAGATCGTCCACGGAAGCAGTGTCTCGCGAACCAGGACTCTCGTCGACCCATCGGTCGCTCCGGGGCTCAACTCGATTTCGATCAATGAAGGCAGGCCGTCATCGGTCCTCCAGCTCCACTGGATTCTCCGGCCAACGATGACCTCTTCGACCGTGCCCCAAACGGCTGGACCGCCTTGAGGCAAGAACGTGATGTCGCCTCCGGGCGACGGCTCGATGTCCACCTCCCCGCCCATCCACTCCGTCACCATCGTCGAATCGGTGATCCGCTCCCAGACGTGCTCGACCGGAGCGGCGACTTCGACATCTCGCTCAACGGTCACCCTTTGGCTGTCGTTCTCCATGCCCGCACCTTAGTGCAACTCGTTAGTTGCGTTTCCTTTCCGAGTGTGCAACCATCGGGTTGCGCGAAAGGAGACAGCCGTGTTAGTGCCAACAGTCATCGAGCAGACGAGTAGAGGTGAGAGGTCGTATGACATCTACTCGAGGCTCCTGGGGCACCGGGTCGTATTTCTCGGTCGGCCTATCGATCCGGACGTTGCCAACCTCATCGTCGCCCAGCTGATCCACCTCGAGTCGGAGGAGCCCGACAAAGGGATCTCCCTCTACATCAACTCCCCGGGTGGGGAGATGTCATCGATGATGGCGATATATGACACGATGCAGCACGTGAAGGCTGAGGTCAGCACCATTTGCATCGGGATGGCAGCCTCGGCCGCCGCAGTGATACTCGCTGCCGGTGAGCGTGGCAAGAGATACGTTCTTCCTCATGCCAGGGTCTTGATCCACCAGCCGCTCCTGAGCGGAGGCCTCGAAGGGCAGGCTTCCGACATCGAGATCCATGCCAACGAGATCGTCCGCCAAAAGGAGGAGATGAACCGTCTGCTGGCTGCGCATACCGGGCAGGACTACGAGACGGTGGTTCGTGACACGGACAGGGATCGGTGGCTCACTGCAGAGCAGGCCGTGGCCTATGGAATCGTCGATGGTGTGATGGCGCCCGCCCGCATACCCGACGGTTTGGTTGGCTAAGAAGCCTTCTTGGCGCCCCGAATCTCGAGGCCGTTCAAGAGATCTTCGGAGATCCTGGCGATATCAGCCACCGCCTGGTCGAAGACTTCTTGGTTGTGAGACGCCGGCTGGCGAAACCCACTGATCTTGCGAACGAATTGGAGCGCTGCCGCTTCCACTTCTTCGGACGGCGCAGGCGTGGCCCCTTCGCGAAGGACTTTGATCGATCGACACATGGTGTCACGGTACAACGTGATGCCTGTTTCGCGCACGGACGCCCGGCGCCTGCGACGGATCAGCTCAGTCGGCCAGAGGAGGGATGCACCAGTCGATGGGACTGCGGCCCGCGGCCTCCAAAGCCGCATTGGCCCTGGAGAACGGTCTGCTCCCAAAGAAGCCGCGATGTGCCGAGAGGGGCGATGGATGTGGGGACTCGATGATCACGTGGCGGGCTCTGTCGACGAGGTCCTTCTTGCGTCGGGCCGATGATCCCCACAGGATGAACACCACCCGGTCCTGCTTTTCATTGACCGCTTTGATCACCTCGTCGGTGAAGATCTCCCAGCCTTTTCTCTGATGGCTGGCCGCTCGCCTGGCTCTCACCGTGAGGGTGGCATTGAGGAGCAAGACACCCTGGTGCGCCCAGTGCTCGAGTGAGCCGTGGTTGGGGACCGGGCAGCCCAGATCGCCGGCGAGCTCTTCGTGGATGTTCACAAGCGAGGGTGGCGGTTCGACTCCGGGGCGCACCGAGAAGCAAAGGCCGTGTGCCTGGCCCGGCCCGTGATAGGGGTCCTGGCCCAGAATCAAGGCCTTCACGGACGCGTACGGAGTGAGATGGAGGGCCGCGAAGACCTCATCGGGTGGCGGGTAGACCTGATACGTCTGACGCTCCGTGGCGACGAAATGCATGAGGTCGGACCAATAGGGCTTTTCGAGCTCTCCGGCGAGTAGAGGGTTCCAGTCCGTCTTCGGCGCCACGAGCCCCGATGCTACGGGCAACTGCTCCAGCCGCCAATCAGCTCGACACCTCCCGGTCGGAACCGCGATTTCTCCTTCGGCCCTCATTACCGTCGGCCGTAATGACCGGCCCCATGGAGACGATCCGAAAGATCCCCGCTGTCGGCGTGCTGGCCGAAAAGGAGACCGGCAGGTTCTTGTTCGTCTCCGCGCTCGTGGGCATCGGCGTGGGCCTGGGGGCCGCCGCGCTGGTCTTCATCCTCGACGCCGTGGCCGAGCTCACCGCCGATTTGGATATCCACGAGGGCTCTGCCTGGGTCTTGCTGACAGTGCCTGCGGGTCTGCTCATTGCCTGGTGGATTGCGCGTCACTTCGCACCGGAAGTGGCCGGTGATGGTGTCCCCGAAGCCGCCGCAGCCCTCGAAGTCAGGGGCGGGCACATTCGGAAGAGAGTGTTCCCGCTGAAGATCCTGGCAACCGTGATCACGGTCGGATCGGGAGGCTCGGCCGGTCGGGAAGGCCCAATCGTTCACATCGGCGGATCGGTTGGCAGCGCCGTGTCCCGATGGTTCAACCTGGGGGAGGATCAGGTTCGGTCGCTGGTTGCGGCTGGCGCCGGTGCCGGAATCGGTGCTGCGTTCAACGCACCGATCGCGGGCATGCTTTTCGCCCTCGAGGTGATTCTCGGAAGCTTCGCCACCCGTCACCTGTCCGCAATCGTGGTCGCTTCCGTGACGGCCGCCGTGACCTCGCGAAGCCTGGTAGGAGAGGAGCTTGCCATCCGAGCGGGCGTCTACCGGATGGACAACTTCTCCGAGCTCCTCGCATACGCCGCCATGGCTCTTGCGATCGTTGCCATCGGCCTCTTCTTCTTGAGGGTGCTCGACTGGACCGAGGGGCTGGCCGCCAGGTACGACGCCCGGCTCGGCCCGCTGCGCCCCGTAGTCGCCGGGTTGATGGTCGCCGGGCTTCTCATGCTGGAGCCTCGCCTCTTCGGAACGGGTCAAGAC
>QQVI01000332.1 GCA_003388545.1 Actinomycetota bacterium | reverse complement strand
CAGGGTCGGTTCGATCTTTACGTGCCGCTCCGCGGCGGAGGAGTCGATTCTTCCCCACTCGGGGACCTCGGGGGTGATTCCTATGGCTCTCTCGATGGTCTCGGCGAACTTGGCCGGATGGGCCGTGGAGACAATGAGGCGTGGAAGGTCGGACTCCCCCAGCTGTTCGGACACCGACCATGCCACCGCCGTGTGAGGATCGATCAGAGCTCCATGTCTGTCATGAACGTGTCGGATGGTCCCAAGGATCGTCTCGTCATCGGCCCAACCGGCGCCGAACTCATCGGCGAACTCGTCTGCGGGGCGTTCATCGAGGAAGCGCTCCAGGTTGGAAGGCACCTGGATGTCCATGGCAGGGGCCAGTGTTGCGGCCACCTGCGATGGCACGACCTCGCCTTTGTGCCAGAGGTCGTAGAGGACACGATTGGCGTTGGTGGCGACGATGATGCGTTCGATCGGGGCACCAAGACGCCGCGCCAGCCAGGCGGAGTACGCGTTGCCGAAGTTGCCGGTCGGGACAACTACCTCGAACGGCCCACCCATGCGAGCCGCAGCCGACATGTAGTAGCCCACCTGGGCAGCGATTCTCCCCCAATTGATCGAGTTCGCCGACGCCAGCCCAGGCTGAGACCGAAACGCCTCTTTGACCATCCGCTGGCAATCGTCGAAGTTGCCGTCTACCGACAACACGGTGACGTTGGCATCGGCGACCGTGGTCATCTGGCGTCGCTGGAAGTCGGTCACCATGCCTGCAGGGAACAGGACAACGATCCTCACGGATCCCAGGCCCCGAAAGCCCGCGATCGCAGCCGATCCAGTGTCCCCCGACGTCGCCACCAACACCGTGCGCTCTTCACCGCGCTCGGAGGCATACCGATTGAACAACCTCCCCAGGACCTGCAGAGCGTGGTCCTTGAATGAGAGGGTTGGTCCCCAGAACAGCTCGAGGGTGAGGTGGCCTTGAATCTCCGTGATCGGCGCCACTTCGGGGTGGTTGAAGCTCGCAAAAGCGTCCTCGACGAGACCGTCTATGTCAGTCGCGCCGAAGGCCTCGAGCGACCTTGTGACGTAGGCGGCGTGTGGGGAGCCCTCCGACGGGAACTCGTAGGTAGGAAGGTTTGCCGGGAGGTAGAGGCCCCCATCGGCGGCCGCTCCCTCGATCACCACATCTTCGAATGTCCTGCCCGATGTCCGGCCGACGGTGGAGCGGTAGGTCATTCTTCGTCGAGGACTCTGATGATCGCCGCAACTTGATCTACGGCATCGAGCGCACTCAGCTTTTCGAGAGCGGACCGCTGCGCCTTCTCCTGGGCGGGATGGGTGATGATCACCAGCGTGACCGTCCCTCCCCGGCCTTCCTGCCATACCGACTTGATGGACACGTCGGCGGCTCCGAACGCACCCGCCACCTGAGCCAGCACACCCGGGAAGTCAGCGACGATGAGCCGCAGATACCACTGATTCTCAACATCGTCGAAGCTTCTCGGTGAAGCGGCTGAGTATCTGATCCGGGGAGTGACCTGGCTCCCTGCAAGCAGCTCACGGGAGGCTGTGATCACATCGCCAAGCACTGCGGTCGCCGTCGGTTGCCCACCTGCGCCGGGGCCTGAGAACAGGAGCTGGCCCAGGTTGGGGCCTTCAAGGAAGACGGCGTTCGATGAACCGCGGACCGACGAGAGCTGATGACCCATCGGAATGAGGCAGGGATGGACCCGGGCGACATGGCCACGCTCTCCGCCATCGGCGATGGCGAGGAGTTTGACGCTGTAGCCGAGCGAGTTGGCCATTTCTATGGCCACCTCGTCGATTCCGTGGATCCCCTCGGTGTGAACGTCAGCAACGCTGACCCAGACCCCGAAGGCGAGCCCCGCCAGGATGGCGGCCTTCGCAGCAGAGTCATGACCCGCGACATCCGCTGTTGGGTCCGCCTCTGCGAAGCCGAGAGCCTGCGCCTCGGCGAGAACATCCGCATAGGCACGGCCTTCGTCCTCCATCGCGGTGAGGATGTAGTTGGTGGTCCCGTTGACGATCCCGATGACTCGATCGATGCGCTCTCCGGCCAGGGACTCCGACAAGGGCCGGATGATGGGGATCGCTCCCCCGACCGCTGCTTCGAAGAGAAGAGACACTCCCCGTCCTGCGGCAAGCTCTATGAGCTCCTCTCCATGATTGGCCATCAACTCTTTGTTGGCTGTAACGACAGGCTTGCCGGCCTCCAATGCCCTCTTCAGCAAGGAGCGAGCAGGATCGATTCCTCCCATCAGCTCGACGACGAGATCAACGCGGTCGTCATCCACTACACCCTCGAGGTCATCTGTGGCATACCCCGCTGGAAAGTCCCGCTTCTTGGCGAGGTCCCGCACCCCGACGGCCACGAGCTCGACATCGATCCCAGACTTGGCACTTATCGCACCCGCCTCGCGGAGAAGCTGATTGGCGAGGCTCCCGCCGACGGTCCCACCACCAAGAATCCCAATTCCAACACGCATAGCTCGATGCTACGACCCCAATGCCGGAGGCCCCAAAGCGTGAAAGAACGATTCCTTAGGTTGAACGTCTCACATATGAGACGCTGCATGCATAGAAAGGCCGGCCACCCGCGACTGCTGGCTCAGCCCCACCAAGCCCTACAATCCACACACGCACGCCCCCGTAGCTCAGGGGATAGAGCACCGGCCTCCGGAGCCGGGTGCGCAGGTTCGAATCCTGCCGGGGGCACGCGGCTTCGCCATTGCCACGCCGTCCGCCGTTTCTGTACGAAACTCGCGAACGCACCCACGTCCAGAAGCATCGAGCCGTTCGCCGCTTCTCGACGCCCCACGTCTCATATATGAGACGTCATACCAAAGGAAAGCGGTCCTGCAGCGACCTCGCGAAAACTGTCCCGGATGTCTTATAGACTCCGGTGCATGCCGAGAGCTATTTGGAAGGGCGCGATCAACTTCGGGCTGGTGACGATCCCGGTCGGGCTTTACAGCGCCACCGATGAGAAGTCGCCGAAGTTCAAGCAGCTTCGCAAGACCGACCACTCCCCCATCCGCTACAAGCGTGTGGCCGAGACCGACGGGGAAGAAGTCGAGTGGGACGACATCGTCAAGGGTTATGAGTTCGAGAAGGGGCGGTACGTCGTCTTCACCGACGAGGAGCTCGAGGCGGCCAACCCCGACGGCAACAAGCTGGTCGACGTCGTCCAGTTCGTCGATGAGGACGAGATCGACCCGATCCTCTTCAAGAAGACCTACTACCTGGCCCCGGAGAAGACCGGGATAAAGGCGTATCAGATCTTGGAGCAGGCCCTGGAAGAGAAAGGGCGTATCGGAATTGCCAAGGTCTCGATCCGGGAGAAGCAGCAGCTGGCAACTATCCGCGCCAAAGACGGCGTGATCGTCATGGAGACCATGTACTGGCCCGATGAGATACGGGCGGCCGAGTTCGAAGAACTCGATGCCAGCCCGGAGATCCGGCCCGAAGAGGTCGAGATGGCAGCTTCGCTCATCGACAATCTCACCAAGCCCTTCGAAGGCGAGAACTACGTGGACACCACGAGGGAGCAGATCGAGGAGCTCGCTCAGAAGAAGGTCGCCGGCGAGGAGATCATCGCAGTCGAGGCCTCGCCTGAGCCGACCAAGGTCGTCGACCTCCTCGACGCACTCAAAGCCTCCGTCGAAGCGACCAAGAAGGCTGCGAGTTAGCTGAGCCCTTCCGGACCCTCCGCCTCCCAGGTGATATCCGAGATCTCAGCAAGGTCGACACCCTTGTAGACCGGCGCCCTCAGACTCCCGTCCGAGGTCCACTCCTTGTACTCGACGTTGACGACGATTCCCGGCTCCACCCAATGGAGACGACCCGGATACCGAATCGTCATGTGAAATGGGCTCGACCCTCGCTCGATCATCTCGAGAGAAGACCTGATTGCCGTCAGTGTCGGCTCGTCGAACCCTGAGCCGACGGCACCGATGAACCTGAGATGTCCATCTTCCCAAAGACCGAGCAAAAGAGACCCAAACGTGGATGAGCGACTCCCCTCGCCCTCGACATATCCGCCCACGACAGCACGCATCTGTCGACGAACCGAGACCTTCCGCCAGTCGGCAGAGCGCCGACCCGGGGTGTACCTTGAACCCGACTTCTTCCCGACTAT
>QQVI01000237.1 GCA_003388545.1 Actinomycetota bacterium | reverse complement strand
CCCTCGCCCTCGACATATCCGCCCACGACAGCACGCATCTGTCGACGAACCGAGACCTTCCGCCAGTCGGCAGAGCGCCGACCCGGGGTGTACCTTGAACCCGACTTCTTCCCGACTATCCCCTCAATCCCCTGCTGGGAGACCACTTCATATAGAGCGACGCCTGCACCCTTCGTGGGCTCCGGCATCACGAGCGGGGATTGGAGGTCGAGGCTGTCCAGAAGTTCTCGCCGCTCCTCATAGGCCATTCCAATGCGCTCCTCGCCGCTCGAGTAGAGGACATCGAAGACGACGTAGTTGACCGGAGTGCGATCCCCGGTTCCCGCGCCGCCGAACCCTGTCCGTCTCTGAATCAGGCTGAAGCTCGGGCGTCCGTCCGGATCGAAGGCGACGATCTCGCCATCGAGGACAACGCCATCCGGTATGGGGAGCATCTCGAGCTCCGGGAATGGCCCGAGCAAGTCGATGCCACGACGCGACCTAGCCCTCAGCCGACCCCCTTCATTGGAGATGATGGCGCGGTAGCCATCCCACTTGACCTCGAACCACCAGCCGGAGTCGTCGAACGGCTTCTGCCAGCGGGTGGCCAGCATCGGTTCGAAGTTAGGGACCATCAGGAGGCTGCGAGCTCCTCGCGGACGAGCCGGTTCACAAGGGAACCGTCGAGGTCATCACCATGATCCTTCATCAAGGTCCCGATCACCCTTCCGGCAGCCTTCTCATCGCCAGCCACCCCAAGCGACTCGATCTGAGACTTCACGAGCTTGCGTGTCTCATCCTCGCCGAGCTTCTTCGGCAGCCAACGATCCAGGTACTCGACTTCGAATGCAAGCTTCTCCGCCATTGCAGCGCCCCGCTCACCCAGACCTTCGTACTCCTCTTTGGACTTGGCCATCTTCTTGACATAGCTGGAGATGACTCTCTCGTAGAGGGCGTCGTCGGCTTCCCCTTTGAAGCCCGGCTCGCTCTTCGCGACGGCTACCTCGCTCTGTACCTGCCTGATGACATCGCGCCTCCGCGCATCTTTGGCTTTCATCGCTTCCTTCAGCTCTGCGGCGAGCTCATCCTTGATGGTCATCTGGGCTCCTCAGGAGTCTTCTGGTGGTCAGCGGGTCGTCGGCAATGATGCCCGAGACACCTCGCCCTACCAACTCAGGTATCACTTCGCCGAACGTCTCGACTTTGTTCGTCGACCAGACCAGGACCGACACTTCCTCGAGCCCAACAGGTGCGGAGCCAAGGAGCAGATCGACGTCCACGACGAGATAGTCGTGGCCGTCTTCGCGGCACTTCGCAACCGCCTCCGTCAGGTCGCCGGTGCGGCCGACATTGAGCCCGGTCGGCGTGTCGGGGAATCGATTGCGCACCCGGTCCATGGACATCCAGTTGAACGAGATCACCACGTCTGTCGGCCGTGCCTTCGAGGCGGCCTCGAGAGCTATTCGATGGTCCGGCTCGAACCCCGGGAACCCAGGAACATTCTTGATCTCGATGAACAGAGGTGTCCCCGGAAGACTCGAGATCGCCTCCTCGAGGAGCATCGGGCGGACACCGCCGCCGATATCCACCTCTCCGAGAGACTCCCAGTCGTTGGACGCGACCTCGAGGTTTCCGATGCACTCGTCGTGGGAAAGGACCAATAGACCGTCTGAAGAACGACGGACGTCGACTTCGACGGCGTCACATACACGGGAGGCGGCGAGCAAGCCGGGCAAAGAATTGTCCGGGTAGCGAGCAGGCCACCCCCTATGACCTATAACATGCATGTGCGAACCAAAGGGAAACTTTTCCCCGAAACTCGTTTACAAGACTGGATCACAGCACTAAATTTGAGCGTGAACCCTCTGGCACCCGCCCAATTTCTGCGGGGGTGCTTGTGAAAAAGATCACAAACCCAAGGAATCTTCGTGTTAACGACCCCCATCACTACCGACTGGCGCGATTTAGCCGCCTGTAGGGACTCCGAGCCCAGCCTGTTCTTCCCGGTTGGGACCACGGGCCCCGCAATCGAGCAAATCGAAGCCGCCATCGCCATCTGCCAAACCTGCCCGGTCCAAGAGGATTGTCTCCAGTACGCCCTGGAGACCAACCAGGAGTCTGGGGTATGGGGTGGATACGCCGAAGACGACCGACGCCGTCTTCGCAAGAGGTGGCTTGCCGAGCGCAGACGCCGCACCGTCTGATTCCCTTCAATCTTCACAGTGACCCTCCGCTGGCCGGAGGGTCTTTCTGTTCTTGGGGTCAGCCAACTGGGGCGAAGCCGACCGAAGTGTTCTGCTCCTGGCTCTCGACCTCAACGAACGCGAGCCGAGATGAAGGAATCCCCACCTCTCTGCCTTTGGTGTCTGTGAACCACAACACCGCGCCCTCTTCGACTTCGGTGCCGACCTTCTTCTTGAAGGCCTCCACGTCTTCGACCTCGAGCTCGATCACCTTGTTGGATTCGGCTACTCCGATGCGAACTTTCATGTTTGTTTTCCGGGATTGATTGCGGGGCAGATCGTAACCCTCTTCCAACCGTTCTCTGGACGACATACGTTGAAGTCGTGTCGAGATCTCTATTCGTCATAGCCCTCACGACGGTCATATTCGCCGCGATGACCGTTGCCGTCGGAGGTGCTGATGATTCGAGTAGCTACTTGCCGATCGTGGTCAAAGGCGCAGCCGCAGTGGAGGAACAGTCGGGCCACACCGTGACCGTCCTCCCTGGGGACCATCTGTGGAGCATCTCCAAATCGGTGCTGGAAGAGCGGCTCGGTCGGGAACCCACGACCAGCGAAGTCACGCCCTACTGGCGCAAGGTCATCATCGACAACATTGCAGGGCTCGAATCAGGAGACCCGGATCTCATCTATCCGGGCGAGGTCATAGCGATCCCCTGATCAGCGGATCGCCGTGAACTTGGCCACCTTGCCATCGTGCGTCACGAGGAAGAGTTCACCGTCTCCGCGAACGCCGAACGAGTTGACCTGTCCGACCGGCCCGCCGAGCTCCGCCGTCCAATCCTTCTCCTCTGTCACCTGGCCGTCGACATACTTGAACGACTTGATCCATTGGGTGCACCAATCGCTGTAGAAGTAGGTCCCGTGCAGCTCGGGGATCTCACTTCCCCGGTATACATAGCCACCGGTGAGAGAGCAGCCTTGGTCCGGCTCCGAGCCATGGAGATACGTCAGCACCGGCGACGTGTAAAGCGAGAGATCACAGTCCTGGACGTGGAAGCAGCGGGTTCCCTCGACATCCGACCATCCGAAGTTGTGGCCTCCCTCACTCAGCGGAACCACGTTGACCTCCTCCTGGTCGGCATGACCCACGTCGGCGATGTAGATCAGCCCATCCACCGGGTCGATGCTGAAACGCCACGGGTTGCGCAGACCGTATGCCCAGACCTCAGGGGCGCCACCGCCATCGACGAACGGATTCTCGGGCGGGATGCCGTAGGGATCACCGTTGTCAACGTCCAGCCTCGATATCGCCGCGAACATCGTGTTCGGATCCTGCCCCTGATCGCGCGAGTCCGCGCCATCTCCTTGCGACGAATACAGATATCCATCGGGGCCGAAGGCGAGCTGGCCACCGTAGTGCCGGATGTCACTGGCGTCGGGCGGCTGCTCGAACTCGAATAGAACGCGCTCGCTGTCCGGATCACCGCGGTCTGGATTGGTCGAAGACACGGTGAACTCACTCAGCTGGCGACGGCCTCCATCGTCGGTGTAATAGACGAAGAAGCGCCCGTTGTTGGCATAGTCGGGGTGGAAAGCCAGCCCGAGCAGGCCTTGCTCGATTCCATTGGCCCGGACGCGATCGTCTATCGCGAGGAACGGCGGGTCGAGAAGCTCGTAGTTCTCGTCCAGAATCCTGATGACACCCACGCGCTGCACGACGAAGAGGCGATTGTCACCTGGTGGGGACACGATCGCCGTTGGTTGGTGAAGGCCGATCGGGTGTCCACCTTCATCACTCCCGTCGAATACCACCTCGAGACTGACACTTTGAAGAGGATCGAGATTGGAGCCACTCGTTGTGGTCTCACCGGAAGCCGACGAGCTCGTGGATGCCGAACCATCTCCGTCGGTTGTGCTGTCACCTGGGACCGTGGTGGTGGTCTCGCCGGCGACCGGCTGAGTCGAGCCCGCCGAGCCCTCG
>QQVI01000162.1 GCA_003388545.1 Actinomycetota bacterium | reverse complement strand
CACGAGATCGGGTGGTGACACGGCTGTGGAGAGCATCCGGGAATTCTTCCGATCCGTCGTGGCGCCGGCTCCCGAGATTCAACGGGAGGTCGATCGCTTCGATCCTGCGATGGAGGCGCGTGTGCTCGCCGAGCCGTATGCCACCGCTTCCGAGATGGTCGGACGCCGGACGTTTGGTGTGCGCCGGCAAGAATGGTCGGCCTGGGAGGACAAGATGCGGGTCGACTCGCTCTGGTCCGACCTCGGCATCCCCCATGCGCCATATCGTGTGGTGCCGGTCGATGATGCTCCCCGCGCCGCAGTCGAGCTGGCGAGTGATCTGGGAACCGTTTGGGTGGCTGACAACACCGAGGGTTGGCATGGCGGCGGCGAGTACGTGCGGTGGGTCCCACCAACGGGCGGGTTTGAAGAGGCCGTCTCCTGGTACAGCGGACGCGCCGGGTTGGTGCGCGTGATGCCTTTCTTGGACGGGCTTCCCTGCTCGATCCACGGGTGGGTCTCGGCAACCGGAGTTGCTGTCTTCGAGCCCGTGGAGATACTCATCTTTCGTCACGCCGACGGGTCGGGTCTTGCCTATTCCGGAGTCGCCACGTTGTGGACGGCTCCAGATCACACGCGGGACGAGATGAGGTCCATCTCATTGGCCGTGGGCCAAGCTCTCAGAGAACGGGATGATTATCGGGGCCCGTACGGCATCGACGGGATTCTCACTCTCGATGGTTTCCGGCCTACGGAGTTGAATCCGAGGATGAGCGCAGGCGCCGGTATCCAGCTGGCCAAAGTCGACGTCCCACTGGGGCTCCTCATGAGAGCAGAGGCCGAAGGTGAGATCAACGTCGACCACGAGTGGTTGGAGAGGTCCGCCCGGGAACATCGGAAGCCCGGGATCCACTTCGGGAAGATGGTCCGACGCGAGGTGCGAGATGAGTTCCATGTGGCTCTGAGCGGTGGCGCTGAGGTCGTGGCCACCGACGACGAGGCAGAGTCGGCGGGCAAGGTCATCGCCGGCCCGTCGGCTACCGGGTCGTACGTGACAGGGCAGTTTGATCCGGACCGGGTCGGAGTGGGCCCACCTTCAGGGCCGTTCGTCGCCGCTGTCCTGAACCTTGCGTCTCAGAGGTGGGAGCTAGGGCTGCCCGAGATGGCTGCTGCGCCCTATCTGATCGGATGACTGCCGCACCGGGCTAGTTGTCGTGCAATGCGGCGTTCAGGCCGCCCCAAGACCCGCTTCGGGACAACGCCTCGACCTTTCCCGAAACCGAGTTGCGACGGAACAGCATGTCCGGCACACCCGACAGCTCGCGACCTTTGGCCGTCTTGCCGTCGGGGAGCGTCACGATCGTCCCGGCTGTCAGATAGAGGCCGGCTTCGACGATGCTGTTGTCGCCCAACGAGATCCCCACACCCGAGTTGGCTCCGAGAAGGCATCCTCTGCCGATCGAGATGACCTCGGTGCCTCCTCCAGAGAGCGTCCCCATGATGGATGCCCCGCCGCCGATGTCGCTGCCGTCGCCGACCACGACCCCAGCACTGATCCTGCCTTCAACCATCGATGCGCCGAGCGTCCCGGCGTTGAAATTCACGAAGCCCTCGTGCATCACAGTGGTTCCCTCACCGAGGTAGGCCCCGAGCCTGACCCGGTTGGCATCAGCGATGCGCACCCCTCTGGGCACCACGTAGTCCGTCATCCTCGGGAACTTGTCGACGCCGTTGACACCGAGGGGGTGGCCTTTGTCCGCCGCCGCCTTCTTCACCGACGGGAAGTCGGCAACGGCACATGGGCCGAACGTGGTCCACACGACGTTGTTGAGGACGCCGAATATGCCGTCGACATTGATTTCGTGGGGTCGATAGAGGCGGTGGCTGAGGAGATGGAGCCTCAGGTAGGCATCAGCCGGTGACTGCGGCGGCGATCCCGTGTCGATCGTCGTTGTCACGACGGCTCGTGCCACTCGTCGTATCGGATCCTCACCGGCAGCCGACTCGAGATCGGTACCGGCTCGATCCTCACCCAGGTCGGGATACCAGACAGCCAGGACCTCACCGTCTCCAGTCACATCCGCCAGGCCGGAGGCAGTCACCGAATCGCTCACGTGCGGGAGGCTAGCCGCTGCGTGTTACCTTCCCCGTTTGATGACATCGCTGCTCGATACGACCGCCTGGCTGGTAGGCATTCCCTCGCCCACGGGGGAGGAGTCCCAGTTGCGTGATGCCATCGCCGGGCGTCTGGAGCCCTTTCCGCTCCGCACGATCCAGGACTCGCTCGTCGTCGGCGACCCGACCCCGGAAAAGGTGCTCCTCGTCGGCCATATCGACACTGTGCCGCTGCAAGGTGAGACCGGGGCGCGAGTCGACGGTGATCGACTCTACGGACTCGGCTCCACCGATATGAAGGGCGGCGTGGCAGTGATGATCCATCTCCTCGAGGATCTGGGCACAGAGAACGTCGTTGGCGTCTTCTATGCGGGTGAAGAGGGGCCCATTTCGGGCAACCAGCTCGGGCCGATCCTCGACACAGTGGAGGGGGTGGCGCAGGCGCGAGCCGGAATCGTCCTCGAGCCCTCGAACCGCGAGATGCAGGCCGGGTGCAATGGTGTGGTCAATGCGACTGTCAGCTTCTTGGGTGACCCGGCACACTCCGCCCGACCGTGGCTCGGCGAGAACGCGGTGACGAAAGCCGGGTCATTGCTCGCCACACTGCACGACGCCCAACCCGAGCTGCATGAGATCGACGGCCTCCCCTTCCGCGAAGTCATCTCGGTCACGCGAGCACATGGGGGAGTCGCCAACAACGTCATTCCGGGCCGGTTCGATCTCAACGTGAACTTCCGTTTCGCTCCGGACAGGACTCTCGACGAGGCGGTTGCCAAGCTCAGGGCGGTCTGCGCCTCGGCGGATGAGATCGAGATCACCGACCTTGCTCCCGCGGCGATGCCGGACGTCGATCATCCGCTCTTCGTCTCCCTGGCTGAGGCAGCCGGGGCCCCGACGACTCACAAGCAGGGATGGACCGATGTTGCACAATTGCGGGCAAGAGGGATTCCGGCCGTCAACTTCGGCCCCGGCGAAACCGACCTCGCTCACAAGCCGGGGGAATCGCTCCGCATCTCGGACCTCAACTGGGCTCACGACGCGCTGTCTCAAGTCCTCAGATGAGCAACAGGGCTGTTGACTGTCACGAACGGACTACGCGTCCTGTTTCCGTAGACTCCCTCCCTCATGCCAGTTGAAATCGACATCGCTCACGTCGCAAGGCTCGCACGACTCGGTCTCTCCGAGCAGGAGCTCGATCACTATCGCCGCCAGCTCGGCGTGATCCTCGAGCATGCGGCAAGGGTTCAGGAGCTCGAGGGTGAGCCGAGTGTCGATGTGACCCATCCGCTGGGCATGGTCAACGCGTTCCGAGAGGATTTGCCAGGCGACTCCCTCGATCGTGACGAGCTGCTCGCACAGGCTCCCGAGACACGCGATGGCTACTTCGTGGCGCCACCGGCCCTGGAGGGCTGATGTCGGCACAGACGATCGCAGAGGCCCAAACCGGTCTTCGAGATGGCTCGCTCACGTCGAGGATGCTCGTCGAGCACGCTCTCAAAGTCGCCGCAGACACCGAAGCCCAGATCCACGCCTATTTGACGATCGATCGAGCGGGTGCGCTCGAAGCGGCCGAGAAGGCCGACGAAGACTTCTCCCGTGGACAGGATCGAGGCCCACTTCAGGGGATTCCGGTTGCCCTGAAAGACAACATGGTCACCCGCGGAGTCGAGACAACGGCATCATCTCAGATCCTCGCCGGGTACGTCCCGCCTTATGACGCGACCGTGGTCGCCCGCCTTCGCGCCGGCGGGGCGGTGATCGTCGGAAAGACGAATCTCGACGAGTTTGCGATGGGCTCGTCCACCGAGAACTCGGCCTACGGGCCCACCTACAACCCATGGGACATCGATCGGATACCGGGTGGCTCCTCGGGCGGATCCGCCGCCGCGGTCGCCGCGGGCTCCGCCATGGCTGCCCTGGGGTCGGACACCGGCGGCTCTATTCGACAGCCTGCGTCACTCACCGGTGTGGTCGGGGTCAAACCCACGTACGGGACGGTGAGCCGCTACGGGCTGATTGCTTTCGCTTCATCGCTGGACCAAATAGGGCCGTTGACGAGGTCGGTCGAGGATTCTGCGTTGACTCTCGAAGCGATTTGG
>QQVI01000183.1 GCA_003388545.1 Actinomycetota bacterium | reverse complement strand
AGAATGCGAGTCAGCTGATCGGCTTCCGCCATGTCACGGAGTCCGACATGCTCGGTCAGGCGACGATCGAGGCCACGGTCGTAGAGACGGCGCTGGTTGCGGAGTCGGAAGTCGACTTCAGCACCGAAGGCCTCTTCTTCATCGCCAAGCCGGGCGGGATCGTGATCGACGAGCGGGATCGCTGCCCGGTGACGACACCGGGACAGGGCTTCACACCTCCCGATGGGTATCCGGCAACGCCAACCGAACCCGGCCACTTGTGGTTCGGCAAGGACGACCTGTGGACTCTGTTGCCGACGGACGGCAACTACCAACCCCGCAAGAGCGTGTGGTGGAGCGTCAACTTCCCGGGCGGCGGTGAGGAGCCCAACCCGCCCATCCTCGTAACGCACAGCCTGCTCAATGCGGGGCGGGACGTCACCCGCTGCTCCGACGCACCAACCAACGCCTACTCCGATCGGGACGGCTGGTTCATGCTCGCCACTATCGATCCCAACTCGGGCGGCTGCTGGCAGGTGACGGCGATATACAAAGGGGCGAGCCTCACATACGTCTACTACTCGGAGGGCCCGGTCGATCCGGAGGAGTTCGGGGTCGTCCCCTCTGTGGTTGGGATCACGTTGGAACGAGCCATTGTCGAGCTAAGCGCGTCCGGATACCAGGCGATACCACTCGATTCGGACGACCCGTACACCGAGGTCTGCGCCCAGGAGCCGGGGGCGGGGGTGGAGCTCGACCCCGGCAGCGTCGTTTCGCTGCGAACCGCCGCAGCCATTTGGTGCGACGCACTGCTCGACCCGTCCATTTCTCCAAACACCAGATTCGACACCTATACCGACGACCTCGGAAGAACCTGGTACGCAACATCATGCCCAGATGCCGATGTCCTGCTCCGGGCCGGTGTAGATCATGCCGACGCTCTACCGAAGGAGGGAGCGACCGACTACGTCAGTGCCGCCGACTCGCAGGAGACCTTTGCCGTCACCGGCGCCGACTCTTGGGGTGTGACCTCGTCTGCGGTCGGAATACGACACGGAGATGTCTGGTACACCGACGAGGACGGTGAGGTGCGAGTCCGCTGGTTTAGGGACTATCTGATCGAGGCCTATATCGACGATCCAGCCAACTGCCCGTCGGTGCCTTATACCTGGAATGGGGTACCGGTGGCCTTCACCCTCGAGGACACGGAGTAATCCAGACCGGCATATCCTCGCAGTATGAGGATGACGGCTACCCGCGAAATCCAGCGGCCTGCCGACGAGGTATTCGCCTTCTTCTCAGACGCCTCCAACAACCCGAAGTGGCAGCTTGGCATGGTCTCCTGTGAGTGGACGACTCCGCCGCCCATTGGGGTCGGGTCCATCTACCAGCAGCACGCTCGGTTCATGGGGCGGGATGTCAGATCGGTGTTCGAGGTCACCGAGTACGAGCCCGGGCATGCGATCAAGATCGAGACGATCGAGTCGACATTCCCGATCACGGTTCATCGAATGGTCGAGCCCACCGGGCCAAGCACGTGCCGGGTGCATGCCGAGATCGGTGGTGGGCCCACCGGTCTGATCAGAATTCTTGCTCCCCTCATGCGGGGACGCGCCCAACGCTCAGTCGACCAGGACTACGACCGGCTCAAGGTGCTGCTCGAGTCCCGCTGAGCGACTACCAGTCGACCCGCGATAGGGTCAGAACCATGCCCTGGACGACCGAAGACATCCCCGATCTGAAGGGAAAGACCGCGGTTGTCACCGGGGCGAACGGCGGGCTTGGCCTCGAGGTTGCCAAAGGGCTGGCAGGCGCCGGCGCACACGTCGTGATGGCGGCCAGGGATCAGGCGAAGGCTGCAGAAGCCCGCGACGAGATCATCGCCGCACACCCGGACGCATCGCTCGAGATCGTCGAGCTCGACCTGGCATCACTCGACTCGGTTGAACAGGCCGCCGATCAAGTGCTCGACAAGCACCAGGCGATCGACATCCTGGTCAACAACGCCGGATTGATGGCGATGCCGGAGCGAAAGACCGAAGACGGCTTCGAGATGCAACTCGGCGTGAACCATCTCGGACACTGGGCACTCACCTCGAGACTGATGCCGGCGCTGCTCCGCTCGAAAGGAGCCCGGGTGATCTCGGTGACGAGCACGGCGCATCATTTCGGCACGGCGGTCGATCCGGACAATCCCCACATGGAGGGCGAGTATTCGCCGTGGGGGGCCTACGGGCAGTCGAAGCTGGCCAATTACCACTTCGCCATCGGTCTAGACCGGGAGTTCGAGAAGGCCGGTGCGTCAGCTAAGAGCCTGATCACCCACCCCGGTTTGACCAGGACCAATCTCCAGGTGCACACCGTGGCCGAAGGTGGGACCGGCTGGTCGGGGAAATTCTGGCGAGGCATGGCCAGATACACCGGCATGACCCCGGCTCGCGGTGCGCTGCCACTGCTCCGAGCGGCCACCGACCCCAGAGCCAAGGGCGGGGAGATGTACGCGCCGCGGTTCATGAACTTCGGGGCGGCGGTGCGTCGTCCCATCCTGAGAAGGATTGGGCTTGCCGACGCCATCGAGAGTCTCTGGGAGGTCTCGGAGCGGGAGACCGGCCTGGCTATCGACCTCTCGTAGACTCTCGACATGGTGCCGCTTTGAATCGGGTAGAACTGGGACGGATGCAGAACCCGGTGCGGGGGTTCCTCCACGGAACCGCGGCGTTGGTCTCGGTCGCCGGCCTCGTCGGGTTGATATTGCGGTCAAACGGGGCGGGCATGACAGCAGCGGCCTCCGTCTACGGAGTCAGTCTCGTCGCGATGTTTGCCACGAGCGCGCTGTATCACTCGGTGCCCTGGCAACCGGTCTGGAAGTCCCGATTCCAGAGCCTCGACCACACGTTCATCTATGCGCTCGTGGCGGGAACGTTCACCCCACTCATAGTTGGCGTCGGGGAGCCGGTGTGGATCATTCTCGGCCTTTCGGGAGTCTGGTCACTGGTCGCCCTCGGCGTGGCCAAGGAGGTCGTCCAGGGCCCGGTGCGACGCGTCTTGCTTCCCCTTCAGTTCGGCGCGGTAGCCGTGACTCTGGCGCCCCTGTGGGCGACAATCGTGGACCTGGACCCGGCGACCGTGGT
Organism: Actinomycetota bacterium; assembly: GCA_003388545.1. Classification (GTDB taxonomy): domain Bacteria; phylum Actinomycetota; class Acidimicrobiia; order Spongiisociales; family ZC4RG35; genus MA-ANB-1. Next base: position 1,129 of record QQVI01000183.1, on the reverse strand, counting down.
TCTCACCATCGTTGGTGGGGTCATATATCTGCTCGGGGTCCTCTTCTTCGTCAATGACCGGCCGAAACTCGCCCCGGCGATCTTCTCCCACCACGAGTTCTTCCACGTTGTGGTCATAGTCGCCAGCGTGATCCACTTCGTCGCGGTTTGGCGAGTCGTATCGACGGTCGTGTAGGCGATTCGCTTGGCCGAGAGGCCGGGGCCGGCAGCCGCTAGCCGACGTCGATCTTCACGGCCTCCAAAGCGATCTCGACCATCTCGTTGAACGTCTGCTGACGCTCATCGGATGAGGTCTCCTCGCCCGTGCGTATGTGGTCGGACACGGTGCAGATGGTCAGCGCTCGCGCGCCCTTCTCTGCAGCAACGCCGTACAACCCGGCGGCCTCCATCTCTACAGCGAGAACACCCATGTTCTCCATTCTGTCGAAGGCCTCGGAGTCGGGGTTGTAGAAGAGGTCAGCAGAGTGAACATTTCCGACCTTCACCTCGATGCCCTTGGCGGCCGCCGCCTGTTCGGCTGCTTTGAGCAGCCAGTAGTCGGCCGTTGCTGCGAAGTCGTTGTCTCCGTAGCGGACACGATTGACCATCGAGTCGGTGCAGGCACCGATGGCGAGGATCACGTCCCTGATGGCGACTTTCTCCGTCACCGCACCACAAGAACCAACCCTGATCAGCCGCTCCACCCCATACTCGGTCACCAATTCCGTGGCGTAGATCGAAGCCGAAGGGATTCCCATTCCCGTGCCCATGACCGACACAGGCACACCCTGATAAGTCCCGGTGAAGCCGAGCATGTTGCGAACCGAATTCACCTGTTTGGCGTCGTCGAAGAAGTTCTCGGCGATGTGCTGGGCTCGCAACGGGTCCCCTGGAAGCAGGACGGAAGGTGCAAACTCGCCCTTCTCCGCGCTGATATGAGGTGTTGGCATGGGTGCCTTTCTCGAGTCTCTTGCTGTGTTGGAGGAGCCAACCTACACACCAATCGCCCCAAACCGAGCCAGCTCAGGTGTTCAGGACAGCCTTCCTCCAGCCGCGGACCGCATTGGTGACCGCGATCTCATCGGCCTCACGAAGCTGTTCGAGGGTGATCGCCCGCTCCTCGACTTCCTGCTGGTCGATGAGCATCGCC
>QQVI01000206.1 GCA_003388545.1 Actinomycetota bacterium | reverse complement strand
GGATGTGGAGATCGAGCTTGGCCGCCATGACGTTCACTTCCTCGTGAGTCATCCAACTCCACCAGTCTTCGATGGCGAGGAGGACCGCAACGGGAGGCGAAACCATGACGAGATCCGGTTCTGGGCGGACTACGTGTCACCGAGTCGGAGCCACTACATCTACGACGACAACGGTCGTCGTGGCGGGATCGACCGCGGCGAGCAGTTCGTCATCGCCGGAGACCAGAACTCCGATCCTCGCGATGGAGACTCGATACCCGGGGCGATCCAGCAACTGCTCAACCATCCGCTGATCGTCAACCGGTTCACCCCTTCGTCGACGGGCGGCGTGTGGGCGTCTGAGACCCAGGGCGGAGCGAATGAGACGCACTTGACCAACCCCGCATTCGACACCGCCGATTTCTCAGACACGGCGCCGGGCAACCTAAGGGTCGACTACGTCCTCCCCAGCAAGCGTCTCGGGATTTCGGGTTCAGGGGTCTTCTGGCCAGCGGAAGGCGAACCCCACTTCGAGCTCACGGGGGTCTTCCCATTCCCGAGCTCCGACCACCGACTGGTTTGGGTCGACGTGGTGGTGCCCCGAGGCTGAACAGGAGTAATTGCCGGCGACAAGTGAAAGGCCCCGGAGCGGAGGAAACAGCTCCGGGGCCTTCGCCCCCAGTGGCCAGATCGGTGTCAACCACTCTGCCCTGTCGGTGTGACACAAAAGAGAGCGCGTTGCCGCGCTCCTGATACAGAGAATTTCGGTTTTTTCAATCGGTGGTGGATTCGACCCGTAGCGATGGGTGCTGCGACTTCACCACCTGGGGATGAACTGTCTCCCCGCAGCAGAAGCACTCGACGTATTCCTCGACGATGTCGCCCGGGATCACGGGAAGCGATAGGACCGTGCGCCAACTCCGGGTTCGGTAGTGCCAGTAGGCACGCTCCATGCCTTCGGTGGGGCAGACGAAGATGCCACTCGAGACCGCCTTGGTGACGTTGCTCTGACCCCAGATCGAGCTGAGGACCGGAGTCCTCAATTCGGTTGTTGTTCTGGGCTCGCTCATACCGACATCCATCCTTTGTTCTCTATCGGCACGAGCGAGCAGCTCGATAAGCGGATTGGCTAGTCCCGCGGACCCAAATCTCCCCCGATCAGCCCTCCAGGTCTTTCGTGAGGTATAGGGAATCGAGGATGTGGCCGAAAGCGTCGATGTCGGCATCGGTCAGCATCGTGAACTGACCGTTGATGAAGTACTCGCCATCGGTGTCGAGCAGGGCAAGGTCGACAAATGCAGCGTCGGTTCCGCCGCAATTGACCCAAATGTTGAACACGCCTGCATATAGCCCGTCGTCGTAGGGGACCTGCTCGCCGAACTCGCAGTCGGACCACGAGAATTCGGCGAGGTAATCGGCAGGATCGGGGTAGAGCGCTGCAAGCTCGGTCGAGACTGCGATGGATGCACCGGGAACCGACCACCCCTCGACCCAGGCATCCACGTCGGGCGAGACCGTCACAGCCGAGCTGACTGCACCGGCGAACTCCCACTCGAACTGGTCTTGGTCGGCCCAAAGGCTCGGCGCTTCGAAGCTCACCAGGTTCTGACCGTCAAATATGAGCGTGAACTCTTGGTATGCCGCGCCTTCTGGGAGGTTCTCCCATTCCGAGGCAGCCTCACCTTCGTCAAAGCCCTCCATGACGACCAGTGTCTGGTCGGAGTTGACCACTCCTTCGTAGTAGCTGCCGTCCGACTCCCGCCACACCTGGATGTCGAAGGGGCGGTCCGGCAAGTGCCCGTCGAGAATGTCGCAGTAGCCGGCAAGGGTGACGTCTTCGGCGATCAACAGCCCGGCGAACTCGGTGATCAGGTCTCCGGCCTCGAGCCCTACCCGGTCGGCCGGGCTGTCGGGAACGACGCTTGCGACCCACACGCCCGTCCCGAACTCGTCTTCATAGGCCCATCCGTTGACACCGAGAGCGAGGGTGTTGTCGCCGTCGATGATTCGCTCGACGACGTCTTTGGCGGTGTCGACGGAGATCCCATATGCCTGTCCGAGACTGTCCCCGGCGTAGTTGACCGCCACGACGCGACCCTCACGGGTGACGATCGGGCCGCCGCTCGACCCAGGGAGTGTGTCGCCGGTGTGCTCTATGACTGAGTCGATCGAAGCCCAGTCGGTGTCGCCTGAAGCTGACTCTTTTGAGATGATTCCGTCGATGAGGGTGTACTCGGGATCACCGAGAGGGAACCCGGCGACCAGGATCTCCTCACCGACGACGATCGGCTCTTCCGACCAGGCGAGGAATGGGGCGTCTTGGACGTCGACGTCGACCACGGCAAGGTCGGCACATTCAGAGGTTCCCACGAGCCGGCCGTTGAGTGGGTCGGAGCTTCCTTCGACATAGACCTGGATCAGTCCTGCTCCCGCCACTACATGATTGTTGGTGACGATGAGACCGTCGCCCGTTATGAAGAACCCGCTTCCCGACCCCACCTCGTTGTAGCTGGTGCCGGTGGGGTATTCGAAGGTCCCTTCTGCCGTGATCCTGACGACGGCGCCGCGTACGTCTTGAAGGTTGGAAACGGCTTGTGACTCGGTGGTGGTGGTCGTGGCGATGGTCGTGGTGGTGGGCCCCGACGTGGTGGTGTCACTGGCCGGGGTGGAGCATGCCGAGACGACCAGGCCCATGACGAGGGCCAGAGCCATGACATGCCATTTGTTCGTGAGTCCCCGTCGCATCGGTGTCAGCCTATTCGCCTTCTCGGAATCGTCTGCGACCTACCTGAGCTTTTCCAGCCTCGTCTGCACCTGCTCGCGGGATCGACTGTGGCGGTAGTAGCCGAGTCCGAGGTTTAGGGTGCCGACCGCCACGAGGGCGGCCATGACATAGTGGCTCTCAACCGGTCCTCCACTGGTGTACGTGGCGAGGCTGATCAACCCACCGATGGCGAGCATCCCTGCGCCACGAAGGATCGGCTTGTTGTTGGCTATCTTGAATTCCTGAGTCTCAATGGCCACACCTCCCCATCGGAGTGGTCGCGGCCGGCCTCGATGGGGCGGAAGCACCAGATGCGGTCATTTGCCTCATCTCACAGGACCTAAGTCTCTACCGGTTCCACCGGGTCCGGCCCTACCTTGCGTGGCAGAACGACCCCTACGAAGGAGCGCAATGACTCCCTACCATTTCAGCCTCACCATCGAGGACACGTTCGACAAGGCCGTGTCGCGAACGCGTGAGGCACTAGCCGAGCATGGTTTCGGAATCGTGAGTGAGATCGACCTGGCGGCCACCCTCGAGGAGAAGCTCGGCGTCGACCATGCTCCGTATCTGATTCTCGGCGCCTGCAATCCCGGTTTCGCCCATCAGGCGGTGGGACATGAGCCGTCCATCGGCGTTCTCCTGCCCTGCAACGTCGTGGTTCGTCAAGCGGACGAGAACCGCGTGATGATCGATTTCATGGATCCCTCGGTGATGCTCGATCTCGGTTGGCGAAGAGGGCGTCCACAACGTGGCCGAGGAGGTGCGGACCAGGCTGGAGATGACCCGGGATGCGATTGCTTCGTCCGGGCGGAGACAGAGAGAGACCACGCCGGCCCACTGAGCGCTCGGCCCGGCTGCCTACTCGGACGTGGGAGCCAGAACCCGAATCGTGATTTCGCCGTCGGCGACCGTCATCCGCCAGGTGTTGCCCTCGAATTGCCAGCTCGTCTCAGAGTCGGTGGCTGTGTACTCGGCGAACGGCAAGCCACCGAGGACCGTGTCCTGGTAAGCCTCGATGCAGTCAGGGGTGAACGGGTGCAGCGTGTGGCACATGTGCAAGTACATCTGTGAAGCCACCGCCTGGCGCAGGTCAGATTGGAACATGAGAGCGACCATCCATTCGCCGTCGTCTTGGTAGGCACCCACGACCTGCGTGGACGCGTCGAAGCGGTGGAGGAAGCTGTCGAGCTCTCCTGGCTCTGAGAAGCGACGCAGCGGGGTCGAGATGAGGGGCGCCTGCTCCAGAGCGTTCCATCGTTCCCGGACCTCGTCGAATCTGATGCGCAACGTATCTGGAGGCGGTGGCTCGGGCTCAGCCTCGATGAGCGATAGCGGGATACCCGACACGGGCTCATCCTGATTGCTGCTGACGCTCTCGAACAACAGCACCAGCACGAGGACTCCTGCGAGGAGGCCGGCGCCGGCAACGACTTTCTTCCACAGCGGAATTGACTCAGCTGTGTCCTCCGAGAACTCCTCGTGTGCAGGCTCGAATAGCCGGAGCTCATCTCCTTCGAATTCGACCGGCTCTTCGACGGCAG
>QQVI01000296.1 GCA_003388545.1 Actinomycetota bacterium | reverse complement strand
CGGTTGGCTGATCGAGCCACCAAGGCGACTCGGTGCGGTCCCTGCCGGAGGCGCCATTGCCGGACACGGGCTCTGGCTCTTCGGAGGAGGCATGCGCGGGCTCGGCCAGGCCGACCTCTTCGTCGGCTTCCTCGGGGGCCCCCTCGTGGTCGTCTTTGGCCACCTCGGGCACATCCAGCTCGGCATCATGTCCCCAGCTGCGCGACCCCGACCTGACCGTTTCGACCACCTCGCCGAGATCATCGTCGGTCTCGGTGTCCTCCGCCTCAAACACGGGCTCGGCAGACTCCGACCACTCGACAGGAGCGAACAGCTCCTCTGCGTCGTCGTCTTCGATGTCGCCGACCTCCTCCTCGATCGAGTCGCTCTCGATCTCGAACTCGGAGACCACTTCACCTTCGTAGACGTCTTGATCCACCGAGGCGACGACCGGCTCTTCGACGATCGGAGCGTCCTCGCTCTCGTCGTGGCCTCGACTCTCACCTTCAGACTGCTCGAGGCTCAGCGCCTCGCCGGGGATCCTCTTCTTCAAGGCTCCGGGGCGCTCTTCGCTGCCCGTGTCGGCGGCGAACGGGCTCACATCGGATGGCTCGGGGCTCGAACTCTTCTCCAACTCAGCCACGTCCTCGTCGAACCCTTCGAAGTCGTGCTCGAGGATCCGAGAGCGGCCAGGATGCTCATGGCGTCCCTTGATCGTCCCCGGGAACACCGAAGATGGTGCGAACTCCTCCGCCTCTTCCTCTTCCTGAGCTTGCGAGGCAAGGGCACCTGTTGCGCCGGCGACCGTGGCCTCGGCCGAGCGTGGCACCTCGGGCGACTCCTCCGGAGCGATCTCCTTGGGCGGAGCCGGCTCGATGAGAGACTTCGGCAGCAAGACACGAACGGTCAGGCCGGGTGAGCCCGCGATCAGCTGCACCCGAACTCCATGCCGCGCGGCCAGCCTCGCAACCACATACATGCCCAGTGTGGGCTGTAGCGCCAGACCCAGGACCGGCGGGTTGTCCAGCAAGGCATTGAACTCGGCGATCCGCTCCTGGCTCATTCCAATGCCGCTGTCGGAGACCGTCAGCATGTAGCCGTCTGGGTCGAACAGGCCCGCGACCCGCACCCGGTCGGTGGGCGAGGAGTACTGCGTCCCATTGTCGAGCAGCTCCGACATCAGATGTGCGATGTCGGCCACGGCCCGGCCGGAGACGAGAGCCGGCTCGAGCGCCATTATGTCGACACGCTGATAGTCGTCGACCTCACCGAGGGCGGCGCGGATGATCTCACTCACGTCCAAGGGGTTGGACCAGATTCGTGTTGGCTCCGAGCCGGCCAGAACGAGGAGGCTCTCTGCGTTGCGGCGCATCCGGGTGGCGAGGTGGTCCAGCTTGTAGTAGCCGCCGAGAGTCACGGGGTCTTCCTCGGTCGACTCCAGCTCGTCGAGCAGCGCCAGCTGGCGATCAACGAGGCTTCGGTTTCTTCGCGCCAGGGTGACGAAGATCTCCGACACGCCCTTCCTGAGGATGTCCATCTGCTGTCCAGCAACCTCGATGAGAGTGGAATGCAGCAGGGTGAAGGACTCGGCGAGATCCCCCACCTCGTCCTTGCCGGCATCTTCGATCATGGTGGGTGTGAGTGCCGAGACGTCGTCGCTCGGGTTTTGCAGTGCCCCGACCAGGGCCGGCAGATCTTCTTCGGAAACTCTGACTGCGGCGTCGGTGACTCCCCTAACCCGGCGGACGACCGATCTGATGACCGCGTACGAGCCGACGAGCGCGAGAAGGAGGATCAAGGCAGCGACACCGGCGACGACGTAGGCCTCGGTCTCGGAGTCGGCTGCGTTGGCCTGAGACTCCTCGGCGACACCTTGCGCCAGGTTCTCCGACGTGTTGAGGATGTCCTCGTTTCGTCGGAGCGGGAAGGTGTCGATGTCGACATCCGGCAGACGGGTGTACCGGAGAATGGCGGCGCTTTGGACGTTCGCCGTCTGGTTCGCTCGCAGGGCCCAGGAGCCGAACTCGCTCTCGAGCACTTCTAGTGTCTGCTGGAGACCGGATCGGGTGATGTCAGCATCCGGCGCCTCCGGGTCGGGCTGGGCCCGGAACTCCTCGATGAGCTGTTCCTGCTCGAGCGAGATCTGACCACCCTCTGCCAGGTAGTAGGCGGTGAAGAGGTCTCTGGCTTGGACACGGTCGGAGATGATCGAAGAGGTCTTCGGGAGAATGGCGAGGATTGCCCCTGCCACATCGTGGTAGCCCTCGATCTCAGCGGAGTTCGGCGTGCTGATCGATCGCATCTGGTTGAGCACGTCAGTCACGTTGCGGAGGTCCTGGGTCAGCGTGAAAGCCACCTCGTCGAAGAACCCATCGGCAGCATCCTGGAGCTCCTCAGTCGAGTCGCGCAGTGCCGCAATGGCCTCGTCGGTCTCTTCGATGGCGGAGGCGAGATCGTCGACCTTGTCCTCGTTGCCGAAGATGTAGACCTCTCGAGCTTGACCCTCCTCATCCCAGACAGCCTTCAAGGCCTCGATGGCATCGGCGGACACCGTCGCGGCGTGGGCAGTCTCGTTTTGGTCCTCGGAGTTCCCGAGGAACGTAAAGGCGATGAAACCGGCCGCTATCAACGCGACTATGCCGATCGGGATGATTGCCAGGGCCAGCTTGGCCGACAAGCGCAGCCTCTTCATGAAAAGTCTCCTAATTGATGCGAACGTCCCATCTTCTATCGTCTGAGAAGGGCAGAAACTTGAACAGCGAAAGGGGTTTTGGGTGACTGAAATCGACCAGGCAGCCGGGGTGCTTGCCAACAAGCGCCATATCCTGGTTTTCACCGGTGCCGGGATCTCCACAGAGTCGGGTATCCCGGACTTTCGCGGGCCCCACGGGATCTGGACCAAGGTCGACCCCGAGGACTTCACCATCACCCGCTATGTCAGCCGCCCAGAGCTGCGAATCCGCAACTGGAGGATGCACCTCGACGGGGAGCGTTGGGGAGCGCGCTCGGGTGTGCGTCCCAACCGGGGTCATGACGCCGTCGCGCAGCTCTGGCGTCATGAATTGCTGTCCGGCGTCGTGACCCAAAACGTCGACGGACTTCACCAGGCGGCCGGGGTGCCGGACGCCGCCATCGCCGAGCTACATGGAAACGTGAAGACGGTGCATTGTCTCGATTGCGACGCCTCGTGGCCCACTGAAGACGTCCTGAAGCGGGTGGACGCCGGCGAGGACGACCCTCACTGTGAAGTGTGTGGTGGGATCATCAAGACCAACGTCGTGATGTTCGGAGAGTCTCTCGACGAGTCGACCATGTCGCGTGCGGTCGAGTTCATGGGCCAGTCGGACGCCGTGCTCGTCCTGGGCTCGACGGTTGCCGTGTGGCCCGCATCCGACATCGTGTTGCGAGCCGCATTCGAGGCCAAGCCGGTTGTGATCCTGAATCAGGGCGAAACCGAGGCCGACCATCTCGCCGCGGCAAAGATCGATGGCTCCATAGGCGAACTACTCCCGCCGCTGGTGGAGCGCCTGGTCGACTGAGAAAAATCGGCGGACAACACGACGCCTCCCTTCATAGAGTCCAACCTCGCAATGGATATCAGACCGGTCACTCTCGAGGATGCCCCGGGTCTTCACGCTCTGACTCGACGGTGGGAGGTCTTCTGGGATGCCCCGCTCGTCACACCTCTCCACGAGATCGAGGAAGAGCTGACCGCTCCCTTCATGGACCTCGATAGACACACACGCGCCTACTTCGAGGGTGACCGCATGGTTGCGTACGGGCGGATCTGGTACCGCCCTGGTGGCGGGATTCAGGAGCGCGCCTACATCCAGGGATTTGTCGACCCCGAGTATCGGGGTCGAGGCATCGGCCGGGAGCTGGTGGCTGCGCAGGTCGACCGTGGCACCGAGATACTGCGCTCCGTGGAGGCAGACGTCCCACGATTCCTGCGCGCCGACGAGTGGGAGTGGGTCGAGGAGAACCATCGCATGTACCGCCGTTTTGGCCTGGAAGTAGTCCGCTACTTCACCGAGATGGTCAAGAAGCTCGATGACGAGATGGTCTCGGTCGATCCCATCCAGGGCGTGGACATCGTGCCCTACGACCGCTCGATGGATCGGAGCGTTCTCGATGCCCTCAACAGCTCGTTCGCCGACCATTGGGGTTCGACACCCACAGACATGGAGGCCTTCCAGCATCGGCTCGACGGTGGGGGCACCCGACTGGACTTGTCATTCTTGGCCCTGCACGGCGAGGAGGTGGTGGGCGTGTGCCTCAACGCACACTTCCCCGAAGACGAGGAACTGCTCGGCCGGCGCGACGGTTGGGTGGAGTCTCT
>QQVI01000133.1 GCA_003388545.1 Actinomycetota bacterium | reverse complement strand
CGTGGTGAGGATTGACTCGGCGATTGGGTCGCCCGTGGCCGTCAGCGTCAGGACGGCTTCGGCCATGGGCTCGAGAGTGTCGCCGAGATCTCGCGCTGCATCCTGCACGGCCACCACGACGAGGTCTGAGCCCGTCTGTTGAGTCCCCCAAGCCCAATATCCCGCATAGGCGAGGACGCCGAGGATCACCCCCCAGATCACCACGAAGGGCCAGCGGATTCTCTTGTTCAAACGGCGTTCCAGCTCGGCCGGCTTCCAGTCGACGAGAGAGTCCGTCTCCAGCTCGGTGGTGTTCCACAGCTCTTCGACCGTGTGTGCCTTGGTGCCCGATGTGGAAACGAGCTGGGTCTTCTTGACAGGATGGGGTCGAGGAGCATCAGACGTGAACGAGACCGATGGAGTCTCGATGAATCCGAGTGCCTCCAGCATCGAGTTGCGACGAGGCCTTCGGGTGCGTCTATGGGTGCTGGTTGTCATCGGGCGTCCTAAGTTACGCTCACTGGTGATCCCGCCCGGAGCCCCATGAACTACATTCAGATTACCTTCCAAAGGCTCGATCCGGAACTCCCTGTCCCTACTCGAGCCAATATCGGCGATGCTGCGGTCGACCTTCACACAAGAATCGACGTGGCTCTGGCGCCGGGAGAGCGCACCACGACACCGACGGGGCTAGCCGTTGCCATACCCGACGGGTACGCAGGTTTGGTTCTCCCCAGAAGCGGTCACGCCCATAAACAAGGGATCGGCATCGTCAACTCGCCAGGACTGATCGACTCGGGCTATCGAGGCGAGGTATCCGTGATACTGGTCAACCATGGTCAGGAGAAGGTCTTCTTCTCCCGTGGCGACCGTATCGCTCAGCTCGCCATCGTCCCGGTGCCGGCTTCGGAATGGGTCGAAGTTGGCGATCTCGACGAGACACCCAGGGGCGAGGGCGGATTCGGATCGAGTGGCACATGACCTTTTCATACTCGGGGGAGGTCGTCTAATCTTGGCCTATCGCGGAAGTAGCTCAGTTGGCTAGAGCGCAACCTTGCCAAGGTTGAGGTCGCGGGTTCGAATCCCGTCTTCCGCTCGACCGGTCTCGGCGACGTGGCCGAGTGGTTAGGCGCGGGTCTGCAAAACCCGTTACACCGGTTCGATTCCGGTCGTCGCCTCAAATCAGAGATTTGAGGTTCGAGATTTCGGCAAGCCGAAACTCGGCCTTGATGTCTGGAATTGGGCCCTTAGCTCAGCCCGGCTAGAGCGCTTGCTCGACACGCAAGAGGTCACTGGTTCAAGTCCAGTAGGGCCCACTCACAGAATCCTCAGCGACTCGCTGGGGATTTATGTGATTCCGGTTGCTGACTCGCAACCGTCGGGCAGTCCCAGCCCTGTCATCGGTCGCTGTTGGGGAGACGGAGTCCGAGGTTGACCACGGCGTCGGCGATTTGGGCCAGCTTGATGTTTTGGCTGCGGCTGTGGTGGCGAAGCAGTTTGAAGGCTTCATCGACACCGATGCCGTATTCGTTGGCCAGGATGCCCTTGGCCTGTTCGATGACGATTCGACTGTCGAGGGCGCCTTGGAGTTGGACGGCGAGCTCGGCGGTTTCGGCAAGCTCAGTGACCCGCACCAGGTAGGCGGTGGCCATGTCGGCGAACACTCCGACGACGTCCAGGTCTTCGTCTGTCCAGTCGCGGGGTCCGTCGTCGTAGACGTTGATCGCTCCCAGGCGCACCTTCCGTCGGCTGAGGGGATAGCCGATGACGGCCCGCAATCCTTGTTGGGCGGCCGTGGTCGCATACCCGGTCCACTCAGACCCCTTGAGGTCCGAAACGACCACGGGACGTTGAGTGGTGAATGCCTCGTAGCAGGGACCCTCCTGGCCCTCTTCCTGCGCCTTTTCTACTTCGACGATCGGCTGACTGGTCGCGGTGACGAAACGAAGCTTCCCCTCGTCGTCGGCAACCGAAACCCCGGCCCCGGTGACTTCGAGAGCGTTGGTCACCTGGTCGCTCAGCTCGTAGGACACCTCGGTGATGTCGTAGCTGTCTCCCATGGCGGCAGCGAAGGAACGGAGATACTGCAATAGCAGCAGTTGGTCGGCCATTTTGATGGCCCCCTTGTTGAGTCGTTGGCGTGTGTTGCGCTTGCCGAAGAAGCGAATGGAGGAAAACGCACGCCCCCCAACCGGGAGCAACCAATGCGAAACCAAAGGATCTGGGTCTGGGACCCGCGAACACTCAAAGAGCGTTCGACATCCGGTACTAAAGCATTGGCGCTCAGTCTAGGGGCAGCCCAGACGGAACCAATTCGATGCCTGGCTGCTCACCGATCAACTCGACCAATCTGGCCGCCGCTGGAGACAGCGCCACGATGCGCAACGATCGTCCGTCCTCCTCTAGCGAAGATGCTGCTGCAGTGATCGGACGCCAGCCGGCGCAGTCGACGAAATCCACACGCGAAAGGTCAAGTTCTACCGTCCCATCGCCACGAACGGCCCGTTCCAGGCACTCATCGAGTTGAGGGGCGGAAGCCAAATCCAGCCCGCCGTCCACCGCAATTGAGATGTGGTCTCTCTGGCGGTGGAAGCGAACCGAGACCTGAGGCTTCCGGAAGGTAGGCGCTCGATTCTCTGCGACACTCATTCTCGTCCTGACTTTGCGAACGGGAGAGCCGAGTGTCTGAGGCCTTTAGAAGCCGTCCTCGCCGTAGTCCGAGGCGAAGCAGCCAACGCTCACCATAGCGAACGGCCATGCAGTTGCGCAGGTGCAGGTCTTTGACCGCTCAAAGCCGGTTGCCGGGGGACCCCACTACCTGAACCGAGCGACGGGTCTGTGTTTGTGGGACGCCCCGATACGCCGCATCGCTTCGATCTGGCAGGCCTAGCCGAGTCTCGAGAGACCCGACGTTCCCAGCTCCCCAGAAATTCGCAAAACGGAGGTTTGTCCCGTCGCAGCCGGGGTAAAGCGCCGGCACTTGGGGGCAGGTTCTGCCGCCTTCCACGTCGGGGGCAGAGCCTGGGCGTTCGAGGGAGGGTACCCACCTACCCACCCTCCCTCGAACCGTCCTCTATCGCCTACTGCCACCATTGCAGGGGCATGGTCAGGAGATGACCCCCGCGCACCGGTTTTGCGGCCACTTCGAACGTCTCCAGGAGAGACCGCAGGGCAACTTCCACAGGCTCACTGTTCTCTTCGCGCCTGGGCAGCGGCATGGTTCTCGGTTGGGGAAATGGGCGTACCTCGATGCGATCCTCCGGATCGATTCCGGCCAACTGGCGCGCCACGTCGACCGCTTCGTGAAGCCCCCCTAGCTCGTCGACGAGCCCTAGCTCTTTGGCTCGGGCACCAGTCCAGACCCGGCCCTTGGCGATCGGGCGCACGTTTTCGACGTCCATCGATCTCCCTTTGGCGACATGGGCGAGGAAGTCGTCATAGATCCAGTCGAGAAAGACCTCGTTTCTCTCTCTTTCTGTCTCAGTGAATGGCTCGAGGGGATCCCATGTCGTGGCGTTCCGTCCCTTCTGCAGCTGTCCGAAATCGACCCCGATGCTGCGCCAGGTTTCACCGCGAGCCAATTTGCCCGACACCACACCTATCGAGCCAGTGATGGTGCCTGGCTGGGCGACGATCTTGTCGGCGGGGGCAGACACCCAATAGCCACCAGAACCTGCCACCTGGCCCATCGAGACTACGACAGGCTTTTCCGCGGCACGAGCGCGCGTGACCTCCCTGCCAATGAGGTCCGATGCCACGGCCGAACCCCCCGGTGAATCAACTCGAAAGACGATTGCCTTCACCTTCTTGTCGTCGATCGCCTTTCGGAATGCAGCTGTCACGTCGTCGGAGCCCATGGAGCTGCTTCGCGTCATTGGGTCGAAGCTCGACTTGCCCCGGTGGATGCTCCCGGTCCCGTGGATGAGCGCGATGCGCTCACCTTTTCGATGGGGCCGGCCCGCCTTCTTCAGATACCGGTCGGTGTAGAGAAAGGATTTGCCGTCGGCGCCCTTGGCCGCTTCATACGCTTCATCGCGGTAGGAGAGCGTGTCAACCAGACCGGCCTCCAAGGCTTCGGGACCCGTCAGAGGGGCTTTGTCGACGAGACTTCTCACCTGGTCGGGACTCATCGAGCGGTCTTCGGCGACTCCAAGCACGATCTGCTCGAAGTGGTCGTCGATGATGGCCTGAGTCGCTTCCCGGTGTGGCTCGAGGTACTCAGACTCCGTGAGGAGGTACTTGGCCGCCTTGTACTCCTCTCGGTGGCTCAGATCCGGTGTCACATGGATCCGGTCGAGGAGGTTGCGCAAGAAAGGGGTCCTCGCAATCAGCCCTTCGATG
>QQVI01000353.1 GCA_003388545.1 Actinomycetota bacterium | reverse complement strand
GAGCCCCATCGCTGCCGCCTCCATGGCGGCTCTTGGGAAGCCTTCACGATGGCTTGCCAGGACGAAGACGTCCATGGCGCTGTACCACTCGTCGATATTCGTCTGCATACCGGGCAGGTGAATCCCTCGGTCGCGGGCGGAAGCAATGAAATCTGAGTCGAGAGCATCGTCCTTTTCGGGCTCGGCCGGCCCCACTGCGACCATCACACAACGCGGGTCGAGAGACTCCGCCGCTTGGAACAACTCCGGAAACCCCTTCTCGGCGACGAGGCGGCCGACTGAGCCGACCACTATGTCGTCGTCGGTCGCGCCGATCGACTCCCTGAGCCGTCTCCTGACATCCGGGTCGATTCGGGTCGGGTCGAATCGCTCCAGGTCGACACCATTTCCGAGGAGAATCGTCTGCCCGGGACGGGTGATCCGTCTCTTCAGGACGAATTCGAAGTCCTCAGAGCTCTGAACCAGCTCACGGTCGGAGAATCGGGACGCAATCGCCTCGAGTGTGTAGACGATCGCTCGCTTGAGGAACGGGTCATCCCGGGTGGCATACAGCCCATGGATCGTGTTCATCACGACCGGGACCCCGGCGAGCCGCCCGATGATCCTCCCGTACAGCCCAGGCTTGGGTGTGTGGGTGTGGAGGACGTCGATGCTCTCACGACGAAGGATGCGCCACAGCTCGAACATGGTCTTCAGGTCCTTCACCGGATCCACGCTGCGCGTCGAGTTGACCAGCGGTATGTGTCTTATGCCTCGACTGTTCAATTCGGCGACGTACTCACCGGGAGCTGAGATCCCAATCGGCTCACCACCCAGCTCGGTGACCTCTTCGAGCTGGGGAAGCACCAGGTACCGCAAACTCAGGTCGACCGTCGTCAGATGTGCGATTCGCAGCCTTCTCACCGCTCGACATGATGCCAGAGTCAGACCAGGGGCGAAGTCCGCGATATTTTTCACCCCAACCACGCAGAGTGTGTGATAGTCTCGGGTCTGCGCCAAATTCTCGGTGGTGTCTGGGGGCAGATGATTACCGAGGGTGGCCGAGGGGCATGAGTCTGCAGTTTGAGGGAGGCACAATCAATGGGCGCCGTTGACGACCGAAAGGTCCGAGATAGCGATGGGGGCAAATGGGGGATTCGAGTCGCACGCCGACTCAGCACCGTAAGAGCCGATCTTTCGCTAGCAATCATCGAAGCAGGGCTGATCGCCGTCGCATACGCGGCCGCGCTAGGCATCAGGTCACTAGACCCCACCGAGTCCGTCCCAACCACCTGGTGGGCGCGACTTGGCTACGCACTTCCCATCATCATCCTGGTGCACGTGGGGGCGAACATGGTCTTCGGCAACTACGGCCATGTTTGGAGATACGCCAGCATCGAGGAAGCCGTTCGAGTCATCGCAGCGGCGATGACTGCAGGCGTCGTGCTCGTGGGGATGGCCGGCCTGTATCAGTACCTCCTCTCGCCTTCCGCCATCGTTCCCCTTTCCGTACTCGTCCTCGGAGCCTTCCTGACGCTCGCCGGAATGGGCGGACTTCGGTTCTGGTCGCGGCTCTTCAGCAGCCAACGAATGACCGAAATGCACCATGACCGGCAACGAGCCCTCGTGGTCGGGGTTGGCTCCGATGCAGTGCGGGTCGCCCGTCACCGCTCGGAGTCGACTGCCAATCTCGCCGTCGTGGGTTTCATCGACCCACGTCCCGAGCCTGACATGTCGCGCGTTCTGGCCGGCAGCCCCGTGTTGGGGGGTCTCGAAGATGTCCCCGACCTGGTCGCGGCACTCGACGTCCATCAGGTCATCATCGCCTGCAACGAAGCGGACGAGATTGGTCGGAGGCTGGTCGACCTCTGTATCGACGTCGAGGTGAGGCTGCGAATTCTGCCCGTGATGGACTCTGTTCTCGGAGGAGACGGCGCCTCGCGGGACATACGTGACCTGGAGCTGATCGACCTACTGCCTCGCAATCCGGTGAGCACTGATCTGACGGACGTCGCCTCGTTCTTGAAAGACCGGCGGGTCCTGGTAACTGGCGGCGGCGGGTCGATTGGCTCGGAGATCGTCGAGCAGGCGCTTCAGTTCGACTGTGAACTCGTCATCGCCGTCGACAACGATGAGACCCACCTCCACGACGGAGCGGCTCGCTGGCTCTCCAAGCACCCAGAGGAGCGGGTGGCAATGGAGCTCGCCGACATCAAGGATCCCCGGAGAGTGGCGGCGATATTCGATCGCTACAAGCCGGATGTGGTCTTCCACGCTGCCGCCCACAAGCACGTGCCGATTCTCGAGAAATGCCCCGACGAGGCCATCAAGACGAACATCGATGGGACTCTCAATGTGATCGAAGAGGCGCAACGCTGCGAGTCGACTTCGAGCTTCGTGCTGATCTCGACCGACAAGGCAGTGGAGCCGGAGAGCGTCATGGGCGCCTCGAAGAGAATCGCCGAGATGCTCATTCAGAGTCGCGCCGAGACTGCAACCGACATGAAGTGGTCCGCCGTCCGCTTCGGCAATGTTCTAGGCAGCCGGGGATCTGTCGTGCCCACGTTCAAGAGACAGGTTCAAGAGGGCGGCCCGGTCACGGTTTCCCACCCGGACATCGAGCGCTACTTCATGACGGTTTCTGAGGCGGTCGAGCTCGTCCTGCAGGCGGCCAGCATCTCGGAGGGCGGCGAGGTCTTCGTCCTAGACATGGGCAGCCCGGTCCGCATCCTCGACCTGGCGCACCGCATGATCCGTCTGGCCGGGCTCGTTCCCTATGTGGATATCGACGTTGTCATCACGGGTCTGCGACCTGGAGAGAGGTTGAGCGAGCGTCTCTCGGTTGTACCGCTGGTCCCGAGCCAGCACCCTCAGATACTCATCGCGCGCCAGGGCGTGCCGGAGAGAGAACATCTCAACGACATCATCGGCGTGGTGCGGGCTCTGCTCGATCAGAATCACGCACGGCTCGGGGAGCTGGTCGTGGCGATCGCCAACGACATCTGGAAGGAAGCAGATCTCAGCCTGCTCGACCCGACCGATGCGGCCGCGGTGGCCGCGTTGGACCTCGGCTAAGTCGTCGAAGCCGTTCAGGCGGGCGATAGGCTTCGAGCTGGATGATCGAACTTCCTGACAATTCGCTGTTCGCCGTGATCGCCCTGGTGATCTCGGCTGCTGGTGTCCTTGCCCTTTCCCCGCTGGCCAGGGCAGCCGGGCTCGTCGACAGGCCCGACGACGATTTGAAGGACCACGGGAGCGACGTCCCTATCGTCGGCGGTCTCGCCGTCTTCATCGCACTTCACGTCGGCCTGATGCTTGCCGGGAGCTTCGAGCTCTGGCTGCTCGCAGTGACCGGATTCCTCTTGTTGATCGGGTTGTTCGATGACGTGCGCGGGCTCCCGCCGGTCGTCCGGCTCGGCGCCGCGGCAGTCGCCGGTGTCATGTTGGCCTATGCGGTAGGGGCCGATTCGGATCTCGTCGCGGCGGCGATCGTGGTCGTCCTCTTGATCGTGGCCGTCAATGCCGTGAACCTGCTGGATGGGGCCGACGCCGTTGCCGGATCGGCGGCGCTAGTGACCAGCATCGGCCTCGTCTTCCTCATGTTGATGCGGGACGGCGATGCGGTCCCCTCCCTGCTGCTGGCCGGCGCGCTAGGTGGATTCCTCATCGTCAACTGGCCTCCGGCGAAGGCTTTCCTCGGTGATGGCGGGGCATACGTCGTGGCATCCGCCCTCACGTTTCTGGTGCTGGAGTCGGCCGGGGCGCCTTCGACGACCGGTTCAACGTGGTTGTTGAATCTGCTGATCGGCGTGTCGCTCTTCGGAGTGTTCATCGTCGACCTGGCGGTGACCCTCCTGCGGAGAATCATCTCCCGTCAGGCGCTCTTCGGCGGCGATCGATCGCACGTCTATGACCAGCTGGCGGACAGAGGTTGGAGCCCTGTTCGCGTGGCAGTTGCGGTGGCGAGCACGCAGCTGGGAATAGTCGCCCTCGTACTGGCATTCGACCTTTTCTTCGAGCCTGGTCTCGCTGCCGCCCTCTCGATCGGCGTCGTGCATCTGGCGGTGACCATCCTTTGCGCTCTGGGGTTTGCCTACCTGCCCAAGCGCAAGGTGTCGGTGAGCGAGCTGTTCAAAGATCCTGACTCAAAGTTTCAGGACGACTCCGCCAGCACGTCCTCGTAGACGCGTTCCACTTCCTTCACCATTGGCCCGAGGCCATGGCGGGCGACGGCATCCTCCTGGGCCTGCTTGCCGAGTCGCTCGCGGAGGTCGGTGTCGTCGATGAGCTCCGTCAATCCTGCGGCGAGAGCCTCTGGCTCGCGAGGCGGTACGAGAAGCCCGTTGGCCCGATCCTCGATGACCGACGGAACCCCACCGACCG
>QQVI01000330.1 GCA_003388545.1 Actinomycetota bacterium | reverse complement strand
GCGAAGTACGCCATAGAGCGTTGGACGAGGATGCCGGTCGAGATCGACATCGCCTCGGAGTTCCGCTACAGGGATCCCGTTCTCGACTCGAACTCGCTGGTGATCGGGATCAGCCAGTCCGGGGAGACGATCGACACTCTCGCCGCGATCCGATATGCCAAGGCCCAGGGGTCGACGGTCATCGGTGTGTCCAATGTGGTCGACTCGGCGCTCGCCAGGGAGTCGGACGCCGTCCTGTACACACGGGCGGGTCCTGAGATCGGCGTGGCCGCGACCAAGACCTTCACCACCCAACTGGTGGCGATGCAGCTTCTCGGCTTGTACCTCGCCCAGGTCCGCGGTGCGATGGACCCGGGGGCCATCGAGGTCCTGGTGGAGGATCTTCGGCGTCTCCCGGCCCAGGTCGAGACCGTGCTCGCCATGTCCGACGAAATCGAGGACATGACCAAAGAATGGGATCAGGTGCGGGACTACTTCTTCCTCGGACGGTCCGGTGACTTCCCGGTCGCGATGGAAGGAGCGCTCAAGCTGAAGGAGATCGCATACGTGCGGGCAGAGGGGTACGCGGCCGGCGAGATGAAGCACGGTCCGATCGCCCTCATCGAAGATGGCGTCGTTGTGGTCGGCGTAGCGACCGACAGTCACGTCATGACCAAGACGCTGTCCAACATGGAGGAGATGCGGGCTCGAGGCGG
Source organism: Actinomycetota bacterium (assembly GCA_003388545.1). Taxonomy (GTDB): domain Bacteria; phylum Actinomycetota; class Acidimicrobiia; order Spongiisociales; family ZC4RG35; genus MA-ANB-1. The sequence goes on along the minus strand of QQVI01000330.1, from coordinate 3,686 downwards.
CACCATCGTCTTGGTGGCCGAAGAGGGAGCGGAAGTCGGGGAGGTGGCGGACCACGTGATCCGTGTCCCCTCCGGGCCAGACCTTCTGTGCACGGTGACCGCAGTGGTCCCGTTGCAACTGCTGTCGTACCACGTCGCCACCGCCAAAGGTCTCGACGTCGACAAGCCGCGCAACCTGGCCAAGACGGTGACGGTGGAATAGGGGCGTTAGCCTCCAACTCATGAAGATCCTCGGCCTGGGAGTCGACCTAGCCGACATCGGCCGCGTGGAACACGTCCTCGACAAGTATCCGCGCTTTGCCGAGCGCTGCTTCACCGAGCATGAGCGTGAGTACGCATTCCGCTACGCAAAGCCTTCTCGACGACTTGCTGCCCGGTTCGCAGGAAAGGAAGCAGTCATGAAGTCGCTCGGTCGTGGCTTCCGCCAGATCGGCTGGCAGGAGATCGAGATCACCGGAGGAGGTAGGCCCACGGTGAGGATGTTCGGTCGTGCCCTCGACAGGGCGAGCCATCTCGGGGTGAGCGAGGTTCTCGTCACCATCACGCACACCGACACGTCGGCGCTGGTGATGGCAGTTGCAGTGGGTGAGCACGACTGAGGCGGCGTTAGCCTTCAGCCTGTGAAACCTGTTCTCACCGCTGACGAGTTTCGCCGTGTCGACAAGGCATATGAGGGTGACCTAGACGTCGCGATGGACCGCGCCGGCCATGCCGTGGCGCTCGCAGCGGTAAGGGCGGGGGCCGGATATGGACAGAGAGTCGCCGTGCTCGCCGGCCCCGGGAACAACGGGGGCGATGGCTACGTAGCGGCCCGTTACCTCGCGGAGCGAGGCGCCCAGATCACCATTCACGCCTTTGGGGATCCGGGGACGCCAGAGGCGAGGCGCGCCGCGACCTTGGCCAAAGCGGCAGGAGTCAGGGTGCGCAACATCGGCCATCCTTCCGATGAGGATCTTGTTGTGGAAGCTCTATTCGGAGGCGGGGTCCGCGATGGCATCCCCGACGAGGTGCTGCCCTGGCTGGATTCTTCGGCACCGGTCGTCGCCGTCGACTTTCCGACCGGACTCGATCCGAACACTGGAAAGGTCGACGATCGAGCCTTCCGCGCGGTCGAGACGGTCACATTCGGCTCTCTCAAGACAGGGCACGTGCTTGGAGCGGGTCCGGACCATTGTGGGGTGGTCACGGTCGCCGATATCGGGATCGACGGAGGCAACCCCTCGATGTTCGTCGCCACCGAGGCCGACACGGTCCGGCCTCCCCGCCACCGTAAGACCCACAAGTGGGATGTCGGTGCAGTGATGGTCGTTGGCGGATCTGCCGGGCTCACGGGGGCCACGGTCCACACCGCACGGGGAGCTATTGGCTTTGGCGCAGGTTCGGTGGCGATCGCCACACCCGATAGGCCGGCTGTCGTGGCCAACACCGTGGAGTTCCCGACCTTTGAGCTCGATGAGGCGGTCGGCCATCTCGACCGATTCGACGTTGTTGTCTTTGGGCCGGGCCTTGCCGACGCCGACTTCGAGACGGCGAAGCCGATTCTCGAGAAGTCGAGCCGGGTCGTCGTCGACGCCGGTGGTCTCCTGCCGTCGGTCGTCGAGCTTCTCGAAAGCTCTGGCATCGAAAGCGTGCTCACCCCGCACGCAGGGGAATTCGCCCGGATTACCGGTGGGTCGGGCGGCACATACTCTGTGAGAGCCCTTGCAGAGAAGACGGGTGGCGTCGTCCTGTTGAAGGGAAATCCCACCCGGATCTCCGATGGCGGCCTTCCCGTCCTGGTGACCACAGGCGGCCCTGAGCTCGCAACCATCGGCACCGGTGACGTTCTGTCGGGGATGATCGGAGCGCTCATGGCCAGGGGCACCAGGCCGGCGGAAGCTGCGGTCACAGCGGCCTACTTTCACGGTGTTGCCGGAGCCGAGCTGGCCAGGAAGGGACCGCTCACGGCTACGGCTCTAGCGGGCAAGATCCCGGAGTACGCCTGGTGAGACCAACGTGGGCAGAGATAGACCTGGGCGCCATCCGCCGGAATGTCGCCGCGATCGCCGACGTCATCTCTCCTTCGGAAGTCTGCGCCGTCGTGAAGGCCGATGGCTACGGACATGGCGATGCCCCGGTGGCAATGGCCGCCATCGACGGCGGAGCCACCCGGCTGGCCGTGGCGCTCGTCGAGGAGGGGATTCGTCTGCGAGAGGCCGGGATCGAAGACCAGATAATCGTCCTATCCGAGCCCGACCACGAAACCGCACCCGAGCTCGCCGCCTGGGAGTTGACGCCGTCGGTGTATACCGCCGACTTCGCCCACGCTCTGTCTTCCGCGGGCTTCGCTGGTGGTGTCCATGTGAAGCTTGATACCGGCATGCATCGCGTGGGGGTGAGCCCGCACGACTGGCCGGAGCTGATCGAAGCCGTGAGATCTCATGGTCTCGCCATCGAAGGCGTCTTCACTCACTTCGCGGTGGCCGACGAAGACCCCGAATTCACTCAGATGCAGATCGACTTGTTTGACGAAGTCGTCGACATGGATGTCCCGGTGACGCACCTCGCCAACACACCCGGGGCGCTCCTGTTCCCAGACGCCCGCAGGGACATGTGTCGGATCGGATTGGGCATCTACGGCCTCCACCCGTGTGCGGATACGAGAGCGGTGGTCGACCTGGTTCCCGCCATGAGTGTGATCACCCACGTCTCTCACGTGCAGCGGCTGCCGGCGGGGACCCGGCCTTCCTACGGCCGGATCAAGGCCCTCGAGCAGGAGTCCACGGTCGTCACCATCCCCATTGGATACGCGGATGGCTTCTGGAGGAACCTCTCCGAGTCGGGGCGGGTCCTCATCGGAGGACAGAGTCATCCCCTGGCCGGAACCGTGACGATGGATCAGACGGTCATCGATGTCCGAGACACAGACGTGGCTGTTGGGGATCAGGTGGTCCTCGTCGGGGATCAGGGAGACGAGACGATCACGGCCGACGAGTGGGCCGACAAGCTCGGCACCATCTCCTACGAGATTGTTTGCTCGATCGGCCCCAGAGTTCCCAGGCGGTATTCGAATGAATGACACCATCACAGGTATCTCTGGCGTGGAGGTGGGTCATTGGTCCGACGCCGAGGCCGGGACCGGATGCACAGTCATATCGCTTCCCGAGCCGAATGTCACGACCGTCGAAGTCCGTGGTGGGGCCCCGGGATCGCGTGAGACGGCGCTCCTTGCGCCCGGGATGCGAGTAGAGCAATGCCAGGCCATCCTCTTCACCGGTGGAAGCGCCTTCGGCCTCGCCGCAGCCGACGGGGTGGTCCAGGGCCTGGTCGAGGACGGCCGGGGCCACGACACGGGCTTGGTGAGAGTGCCCATCGTCCCCGCCGCTGTGATCTTCGATCTCGGGCCCGACGGCACGTCCCGGCGTCCCGGCCCGGCTGAGGGCAAAGCCGCCTACGAGGCGAGATCTTCCCGACGGGTCGAGGAAGGTCTGGTTGGCGCCGGCACCGGCGCCACCGTGGCCAAGTGGCGCGGTTTCGAGTTCATGCAGCCGGGTGGTCTTGGCAGCGCCATAAGAGAAGCCGGAGAAGCCCGGGTTGGCGCACTGGTCGTTCTCAACGCGGTCGGAGACGTCTTCGGGCTCGATGGACGGTCCTTGACCGGTGGCAACCACGAACCGGGCCCACCCGCGCTCTTTCCTCCCACGGAG
>QQVI01000168.1 GCA_003388545.1 Actinomycetota bacterium | reverse complement strand
ACGACCGATCTCGAGCTGCAGCAGAAGGCCAACGAGATCCTCCAAACGTGGATGCCACTGCCGTCGTACGAGGCGAATGTCGAGGCATGCCGGGCGATCTTCCCCGGGGAGACCGATGAGTTCCTGGCCACCTATTCGCAGACGCATTCCTGCGTCCCTACGGGAGCGCTGACCATGGTCGACAATCACACCGGTGCGGTGAAGGTCATGGCCTCGGGGTTGCCGTTCGAGTTCTCACAGTTCGACCTGGCGGTGCAGGGACGCCGTAACCCGGGGTCCTCGTTCAAGCCTTTCGGTCTCGTGGCAGCCCTGGAGCAGGGTTACACGCTCGGCCACTCATGGAGCGGCAAGAGCCCGATCAAGATCGAATGCGAGTTCGTCTGCTCGCCTGATGGGACGAACATCTGGACGGTGACCAACGCCGGTGCCTCATACGGCGTGATCACGTTGGAGCAGGCGACGTACAACTCGGTCAACGCGGTCTATGCCCAGGTCTCGAACGAGGTCGGGCCGTCGAACATCGTCGATGTGGCCAGACGGATGGGCGTGACAGAGTCTTCCCTGAATCCCGTCCTCTCGATCGTGCTCGGCACTTCAGAGGTGTCGACGCTGGAGATGGCAAACGCATACTCCAACTTCGCTACCAACGGCCTCCACGCCGATGACTATCTCATCGAGAAGATCGTCGATGCCAATGGGAACGTGGTCTACGAGGCTGAGGAGACCCAGGTTCAAGTCTCCGATCCAGCAATCTTCGCCGCCGCTCGTCGCGCACTGGAAAAGGTCCCCACCTCGCAGGGCACCGCGGCTAGGGCAGATATCGGACGGCCCCAAGGCGGCAAGACCGGAACCCACCAGAGCTATCTCGATGCCTGGTACGTCGGGTTCACGCCCGAGTACAGCACGGCCGTCTGGGTGGGCTACGAGTCGAAGCAGGTTCCCCTCGAGGATGTCGTCATCAATGGGCAGCGATACAGCAGGGTGTTTGGTGGGTCCGTACCCGCACCCATTTGGGCCGAGTTCATGTCATATGTCCTCGACGGCCTGCCCGAAGTGCCCTTCCCTGACGATCCAGGGAACATCGAGGATTACCTGATACCGCCAAAGACGACGGTCCCATCCGTCGTTGGCTTGCCGGAGAGCGAGGCGGTCGAGCGTCTCAAGGATGCGAAGCTGAACGTGAATGTCGTCGACATCCCCTCCCTCGAACCGGCCGGCATGGTCGTTGCGCAGTCTCAACCACCAGGTGCAAGTGTGCCCGAGGGAACGGCGATAACAATCAATGTCTCCAACGGCGAGATCCCAACTGGCGCAATGCCTTCTTTCGGGGGGATGACGGCGGAGGAGGCGACTGAGGCCGCCCGGGCCTACGAAGATGTGACCGGTGTGAAACTCAGCCTCTTCTTCGACACCGTCACTACAACGGACCCCAACTTCGTCGATCGCGTCATTTCACAGACACCCAAGGCAGGTATCACCGTGACCGGGCAGGCAACGGTGACTCTCTTCCTCGGGGAGCTCGACCCCGAGTCCGGCTAGGTCCTCGCTCTCGCCCGGACCATTCAGGCACTCGTTTTTTCGCGCTCTCTCTGGCAACCCTTGACGTTGTTTTACGTTTGCTTGTAGAACTCTACCTATGCAGACAGAAGTGCCTTCGGTCAACGGTGTTGCTCGTCCTCCAGTCAAAGACGCTGTGTCGGCCGGAGGCACTTCTGTCCGGGCTACGGCCCGGGTTCGCCCCTACGTTCCGGTGGAATTGATGCCCACCGACGACCCGTTCCCGGCCTCCCATCCGTATGTCCGAAGGTTCTGGGTAGCGGCACTTGGCTCAGGCGCCATCGCAGAGCTGCTCCGCTTGGTCCGCGCTGCCGAGAAGGGGGAGGAAGTGCGGCTACCCAGACATCTGCCTCAGCTCTTGAGAGCCGACCTCGTTTCGATCACTTCTGCCGGCATTCGAGTGAGCAACCGGATTCCCGCTGTTCCCCGCGAGCTGCGATGGAGATTTCCACCGTCGCTCGCTGGGGAGCACGTGCGATGGTTGAGGGACCTGCCTAGCTCCGCGCGGCGAGAGCCCACATGACGAACAGCGCGACTGCTTCTCCAGTGGCGAAGCCGGTGGCCACTCTCAAGGCCGGCTCGGGCCTGTAGATGAGCATCGTGACGACACCGACCAGAAGGCCAAGGAACCAAGCGATCGCGAGGCGCGTCGTTCTGCCCTCGGCAACGAGGACCTGGCCCGCAATCTGAGCCGCAGCGGCAGCCATCACTCCACCCGCCGCGAGTGCGGCGACGCCACGACCGGGGATGAACTCTTCGTTGTAGAGCAATCCCACTACCTCGGGGCCCACGAGCCAGCCAACCAGAGCTCCGAGCGCTGCGAGGCCAACGCCAGAGACGACGACCACACCAGCGATGCGTGCAAGTCTGGCTCGATCGGCGCCTCCCGAAAGCCCTACCAGATAGGGAAGGATCCGGCCCTGCAAGGCAAAGATCAGGGTCAGGGGGGCTCTGTACAGCGTGAACGTGACAAAGATCACGGAGACGAGCGACGGCGAGGCACCGAATGCAGCAGCCGCTAGGGGGGCTCCACCGAGCAAGAGTTGGGACGAAGCAGACCCACCGACATACCCGCTCAGGAAGCGACTGGCCGGAGCCGGTTCGGCATCATCGTCGCCGACATCGCGTCTCCACCAACGCAAGCCCAGCACAGAGAATCCGCCCAACACCATCGCCCAACCCAATGACTCGGCATCAGTGAACAGTTGGATGGCCACGATGCCGGCAAGCAGCCTCACGGCGGTTTCGATGATGAGAACCCATCCCACATCGGCGAAGCGCCGTCTACCCGCGAGGACGCCTTTACCGAAGAAAAGAAGCGCGTATCCGATGACGAGAAGCACGGCTTGGATCACGTATTGCCAGCTGCCCTCGAAGAGCGAGTCCCTGGTCACTGTCACGAACAAGCCTGCGACGACTGCGGCTGCGACAACGAACCAGTAGGTTGCCTTCGCCGCGCTAGGTATTGCCTTGCGACCCGAGGCCACCTCCCGAGTCACGTATTGTTCAATGGGCACGAGAGCGACCGTGGCGAGGATGAAGAACGCCGTCCACAACAGGCTGATCGGTGCGAATGCCTCCGAGCCGATTGCGTTCGCGCCGATGACCTGGAAGAGGTAGGCGCCCACAGCACCCAAGAGCCCGCCCGTGACCATGAATGTGGTTCCGGGCGCGCGGAATCCTCGAGGCTGGGTCTCGATCATGGCTTCGGTCATCTGGCTCCCCGACCCGTCAGCACTATCAGGAACGAGCGTGCCAGCACCTTCAGGTCGAACACCGGAGACATGTGCTTTATGTAGTAGAGGTCGTATGTCAGCTTCTCAATCGTGTCTGCTGAATCATCGGCATATCCGTAGCTGACCTGAGCCCAGCCAGTGATGCCGGGCCTCACCAGATGACGGTGGTCATAGAAGGGGATCTGCTTTCGGAATGCACGCACGAAGGGAATTTGCTCAGCCCTTGGCCCTACCAGGCTCATGTCACCAGTGAGCACGTTGACCAACTGTGGGATCTCGTCGAGATGCGCCTTCCGGATGAAGTTTCCGCCCTTGAAGATCCTCGTGTCGTTCTCCGTAGCGAATCTCGGCCCTGATTGTTCAGCATCTGCATTCATAGTGCGGAACTTGAGCATCGTGAACGGCTTACCCCCATGCCCGATTCGCCGTTGCCGGAATATCGCGGGTCCGGGCGAGGTCAGTTTCACATAGATGCCCACTCCGAGGCCGACGACCAACCACAAGGGGGCAGTGACGGCTGCGACCACAACATCGAAGACACGCTTGCCAGGTAGCCATCGAGCCACCTCCAACAACGGGGCCGATATCTCCCAGCCCTCTGCCAGATGCACGAGCGGGACGCGACCGACGTGCTCCTCGTATACCGACGTGAATGGCTTGATCGTGTAGCCCGCCACATCGCAGGACGAGATGAACTGGGCCACTCTCTCGGATAGGACAGCTCTGAGGTCGACGGCGAGCGTGACGTTTCTGTCTGGAAGCTCGATCTGTCCTTCCGACTGAGGATCGAGGACCCAAACGACATCTGTGTGGTCGGCGTCTTCGAGATGCTTCACGAGCTCTTTCTCTCTGGTGATCAGTCCGAGACGCTCCTGCCACGGTTTGCGCCTGCGCAACAGACGGTGCAGTGAGGCGAACAGGAGCCACAAGAGAGTGACACCGATGATGAGGCGGCGGGAGAAGTAGATCTCACGAAATAGCACCAAACCGACCGCAGTGGTGGCAATGGTTATGAGCCAAATCGAGAGCATCCGACCGTAGGTAGGCCGGGGGACGCCGTGGGGGGACATCGACTCGGTCAACCAAGAGGCAAGAGCCATGGACCCCGCCAACAAGAGAAGAAGGGGGTAGA
>QQVI01000308.1 GCA_003388545.1 Actinomycetota bacterium | reverse complement strand
GAAGTCGACGGCATCGTCCCGGTCCAGGTCGATCTCACGTCGGTCGACGGCCCGCCAACGGTCCTCGAGGCCGTCGAGTCGACCGGGCTCCCACTCCTCGGCCTGGTCAACAACGCTGGCATCACCCGTGACTCCCGGTTGGTCAACATGAGCACCGAAGACTTCACGTCCGTGATCGAGGTGAATCTGGGAGCGACCTATCGCCTCTGTGAGGCCTTGGCTCCCCATGTCGTCGAGGAAGGGGCGATCGTCAACATCGCCTCCCGGGCTTATCTCGGCAACTTCGGCCAATTCAACTATTCGATGTCGAAAGGGGGCGTGGTCGGGTTGACCAGGGCGCTAGCCATATCGCTCGCCCCGAGAGTCCGCGTGAACGCCATCGCTCCCGGCCTCATCGCCACCGAGATGTCGATGGCCATCCCCGAAGACATCCGGGAGAAGATGGTCGGCGCCATCCCCATGGGCCGAATGGGCGAGCCCGAGGAGATCGCCAACGCCGTCTGGTATCTCATCTCGCCCCTGTCCTCATACGTGACAGGGCATGTCCTGGTGGTCGGTGGCGGCCGCAGCTTGAAATAGAGGGCGGTAGAGCTCAGTAGTAGTACCGGGAGACGGTCTCCGCGACCATGGCCGGCTTCTCCTGGCCTTCGACTTCCATGGTGACCTTGCGGTTCACCTGGATGCCACCCTCGACCTCGCTGACCGAGGCGAGCTCGACGCGGGCTCGAACACGGGAACCAACGGGCACCGGGGCGGGGAACCGCACTTTCTCCAGCCCATAGTTGATCGCCATCTTCGGGTCGCCGACGTCGAGGCTGACCTCCGAACCGAGCGGCACGGTCAGGGCGAGAGTGAGGAAACCGTGGGCGATAGTGCCACCAAACGGGCCGGCCGCGGCCTTCTCCGCGTCGACGTGAATCCACTGGTGATCGTTTGTAGCTTCGGCGAACTTATCGACTCGCTCCTGGTCGATGAGCATCCAGTCGGACACCCCGATTTCCGATCCAACCTGCTGTTCGAGGGTCTGTACATCCATGAAGTCATTGTGCCATGACGACGAACGCCCCGATCACGGCTAAGTTTGTAGGCATGGCCAAAGAGACGAAGCTGATGGTCTGGATCGACCAGGACCTCTGCACAGGTGACGGGATTTGCGAAGAGATCACCCCGGACGTGTTCGTGGGGCGTGACGACGGGCTTTGGGTGGTGAAAGAGGAGTCGAAGTATTTCGACCGAACCGTCGTTTTCGACGGTGAGGAGGCGCCGGACGGGGCGCGCGGCCTTGCTCGCGTTCCCGACGAGTTGATCGAAGACACCATCGAGTCGGCTGAAGAGTGCCCGGGCGAGTGCATCATGATCGAGCCCTACGCAGCCGACGCCGTCCACGACGGCTGATACCACAAGCGATCGCACGGCCGACAGAGGGCCTGACAGCTACTCTCGCCGGGTATGCCAGCACTGGGCACCAATGTCGACCCGGCATCCGATGACTTCAAGGCGAACCGCGCCGCCATGGTCGAGATTCTCGACCACTTCGATCAACTGACCCAACAGGCCCTCGAGGGCGGCGGGGAGAAGTACGTCCAGCGTCACCGGGATCGGGGCAAGCTCCTGGCCAGGGAGCGGATCGACCTGCTCCTCGACCGAGACTCACCCTTCCTGGAATTCTCGACCCTGGCCGCCTGGGGAACCGACAAGAACATCGGGGCCAACGTGGTCACGGGCATCGGTGTCATCGAAGGCGTGGAGTGTGTCGTCCTGGCCAACGATCCCACCAGTCAGGCGGGTTCGTTCAACCGCTACTCGCTCTGGAAGAGCCTTCGGGCGATGGACATTGCCCGGGAGAACCGGCTGCCGCTTGTCAATCTGATCGAATCCGGCGGGGCCGACCTACCCGACCAGGCCGAAGTCTTCCTCACCGGGGGCAAGTGGTTCCGCAACCTGACACAACTCTCCAAGATGGGTATCCCCACCGTCGCCATCGTCTTCGGCTCGTCGACGGCCGGGGGCGCCTACTTCCCTGCCATGTGCGACTACGCGGTGATGGTGAAAGACCAGGCGAAGGTCTTCCTCGGTGGCCCCCCGCTGGTCAAGATGGCCACAGGGGAAGAGTCGACCGACGAGGAGTTGGGAGGCGCCGAGATGCACTCCCGAACCTCCGGGTTGTCCGACTACTTCGCCAACGACGAGCACGAAGCCATCAGGATGGGTCGGGACATCGTCGCCCATTTCAACTGGCAGAAGCTGGGCTACGGTCCGACGAAGCCTGCCGACGACCCGATTCACGACGCAGAAGAGATCCTCGGGATAATCCCGCGCGACCTTCGGGTCCCTTTCGACCAGCGCGAAATCGTCGGGCGGATCGTGGACGGATCGGTGTTCGAGGAGTACAAAGCGCTGTACGGACAGTCGATCCTCACCGGGTGGGCCTCGATCCACGGCTATCCGATAGGGATCATCGCCAACCAGCAGGGCGTCATCTTCAGTGAAGAGGCTCACAAGGCGACCGAGTTCATCCAGCTGTGCAACCGTCACGACACACCGATCGTCTTCTCGCACAACACCACCGGGTACATGGTCGGCAAGGAGTACGAGCAGAGGGGCATCATCAAGGACGGGGCGAAGATGGTCAACGCGGTCGCCAACTCCGAGGTCCCTCACATCACGCTCATGACTGGGGTCTCATACGGTGCGGGCAACTACGGGATGTCTGGCCGCTCGTTCGAGCCCCGCTTCGTCTTCGGATACCCCAACCACAAGGTGGCTGTGATGGGCCCGAAGCAGCTCGCCGGTGTGATGTCGATCATCGCCCGGGCGGCTGCAGAGTCACGCGGCATCGAGTTCGACGAAGAAGCCGACGAGAAGCGTCGCAAAGAGATCGAGGCGCAGATCGAGTACGAGGAGCAGTCCTACTTCTCAACGGCCCGCATCCGCGACGACGGGCTGATCGACCCCCGCGACACCCGCCACGTCCTCGGGATCGCCCTTTCAGCCATTCACTCCGGCCCGGTCAAGGGCACAGATCGCTTCGGCGTGTTCCGGATGTAGCCAGACGGGGCTGCCTGCATGGCAGCCCCATCGCAGCTACTCGAAATTGACGATGACGTCGGTGTAGCCCAGGCTGATCAGGAAGTTTCGGAGGACGACCGTTGCGTTCTCCTCGGCGTTCGTGAGCAGGCCGTCTTCGACCGCGGCTTCGACGAGGACCGTCTCTGCTACGCGGCGAGCCTCACTCTCGAGCTGTGGATCTCCCTTGGTGAACAGGCCCATGTCTCGATCGAGGACCTCGGTGGCATCGTTGTCGACCGCCACGTACTGGATCTCGGCTCGCGGGAGGGTCACTTCGACCACGCCCTCCTCAGAGACGGAGAAGTCGCTCGGGGTCAGTCCGGTGATGTCGACACCGGCGCCGATCCTGGCGACGGCGATCATCCGGAGGCTGTCGCCACGGGCCCAGGAGAGCCATCCGGCGTCGGTTCCCTGCTCGACCACGGTGTGCTCGACCACTTCGACGGTGGTGAGGCTGCCGAGGTCCTGGACCGAGCTGACGACGACCGGCCCGACGTCGGAGAACGGCTCCGGCTCGAAGACGGCCGCGATGTCGGCCGGGGTGGGTATCGCCTCGACGATCCCACGTGCCGAATATGCGACGAAGGCAACGACCGCGAGGAGGACGGCAAGGAAGAACCCGGCCAGCCCGATCAGGACTTTCGATCCGGTCTGCCTCTGCGGCTGCGGATAGTAGAGCGGCGCTTGGTCTTGGGTTGTTGGCTCGAGGACGACGGTCTCGCGCTCGTCAGACCTCTTGTCAGTCATGGTCATGTGGTCAGCTCCTCACCTGATCTCCTACAGGACGTCGGCTACCACCAGAAAGTTCCCGGGGTTAGCCTCGTCGGCGCATGATCCGAAGAGTTCTCGTTGCAAATCGCGGTGAAATCGCGCGCAGGATCTTTCGCACCTGTGAACGGTTGAGGATACAGACCGTGGCGGTCTATTCAGACGCCGACTCGGGCGAGCCTCACGCTCGCGAAGCCGATGCGGCGGTGCATCTCCCCGGAAACGCGGCCGCTGAGACCTACCTGAACCAGAAAGCGATCATTGACGCAGCCGTGGCATCGGGTGCCGACGCGATCCATCCCGGATACGGCTTCCTCTCCGAGAACGCCGACTTCGCCAAGGCCGTCAACGCTGCAGGCCTGACGTGGATCGGCCCGCCACCTGAGGCCATTGCCTCGATGGGGTCGAAGATCGAGGCCAAGGCGATCATGGAGTCGGCCGGTGTCCCGACGCTGCCGGGCGCGAATCTCGCCGGCCTCGACGATGACGAAATCATCGAAGCCGCCGAACACGTAGGTTTGCCGATTCTCGTGAAGGCGAGCGCCGGTGGTGGAGGCAAGGGGATGCGAACCGTCACCAAGCGCGCCGGCA
>QQVI01000055.1 GCA_003388545.1 Actinomycetota bacterium | reverse complement strand
ACAAGAGTCGGGATCAGCCTCGGACCAAGGCCAGGAGGATGAGGAGCCGCTGCCGGAGTTGGACATCTCCCTAGACCAGCTGAACAACGTGTGGCCCGGTTTATTCGGCAGCCTGCGTGATGTGCTGGGGGCGCGCCGGTGGGCTTACTTTCGGGAGGCCGTCCCGGCCGCAGTCGATGGGAACACGATCATCCTCGAAGTCGCTCACGACTTCCACTATCAGTCTCTGCAATCCGACGATGCCGTCTCTGCGATCGTCGCCACCAGGGCAAGCGACCTTCTTGGGAGCCAGGTGCGGGTGCGGTTCAGGTTGAAAGATGGGGCCGGGGAGGGATCTGGCTCGGGAGACGTCGAGATCGATCTGGACGACCTGGAGGAGCGCCCGCAAGGAAGCGCGGACCCCACACAGCTGCTCGCCGCCGAGTTGGGAGCCGAGGTCGTCGACGACTGAGCTCGGGCGACCGGGTTGGCGAACATCGGGGAGTACCCTTGGATTACTCATGAACAGACAACCCGACATGCGGCAGCTGATGAAGCAAGCCCAGAAGATGCAGCAGGAGATGGCCGATGCACAGGCCAAGCTCGCTGAGCAGACGTTCGATGGCACCTCGGGTGGGGGGATGGTCAAAGCCACCGTCACCGGAGCCCAGGAGCTGGTCGAGATTGAGATCTCTCCCGACGTGGTCGACCCAGACGATGTCGAGATGCTCGAAGACCTCGTGGTTGCGGCGGTGCGTAGTGCCATGGAGGCCTCGGCGGCCGCGGCGAACGAGTCACTCGGTGGCCTGGCCGGTGGCCTCGACATGGGTGGCCTGCTGGGCTGATGTTCGAAGGCCCGGTACAGAGACTCATCGACGAGCTGGCCCGTCTTCCTGGAGTGGGACGCAAGACAGCCCAGCGCCTTGCTTTTCATTTGCTCACAGTCGAAGAGGCAGACGCACGGCGACTGTCCGTCGCCATCGCCGACATGCGGGAGCAAGTTGGCCAATGCCGTCGGTGCTTCAATGTCGCAGCCGGTGAGGAATGCGCCATTTGCCGCGATGTGAAGCGGGACGCCGACGTCGTCTGCGTCGTCGAGAGGCCGCAAGACATCGTGGTGGTCGAGCGAACCCAGGAGTTCCGCGGCCTCTACCACGTGCTCGGTGGCTCTCTGTCTCCAATCAATGGTGTTGGGCCCGACCAGCTCAGGATGGCCGAGCTCAAGAATCGCGTCGAAGGTGAGAGCATCCAAGAGCTGATTGTTGCTACCAACCCCACCGTCGAAGGCGACGCCACCGCCATGTACATCGCCAGGGAGTTCAAGCCCCTCGGGGTCCGGGTGAGCCGCCTTGCCTCGGGCCTGCCGGTGGGTGGTGACCTCGACTACGCCGATGAGATAACGCTCGGCCGTGCCCTCGCGGGCCGGATGGAGCTGTAGAGACATCCAGCCTTCCTAGGCTTAGGGGATGTCCGTCCACATTGTCTGGGACTGGAACGGGACCCTCCTCGACGACCTCGAGTTGGTGGTCAGAGCCGTATCGCGCTCAGTCGAGCGGCTTGGACACCCCCCAATCTCGCCTGACGATTACAGGGATCACTACACCAGGCCGGTCCGCCAGTTCTACGACTCGCTCTTTGGTCGCCATGTAGGCGACATGGAGTGGCTCGATCTGAACAAAACCTTCCATGAGCTGTACTACGCCGAGGTCGACGCCGCAGCCCTTGCGGCGGACGCAGTCGATGCTCTCCAGCGTGCCGCCGACCTCGGCTGGGGGCAGTCGCTTCTGTCCATGAGCACTCACGAGCATCTCGTGCCCACCGTGGAGGCTCATGGCATCGCGCACTACTTCGATCTGATAACCGGTCTCATCGAGCCCAGCGGAGACATGAAGGCATCGCACCTCAGAACCCATCTCGCCTCCCAACACATTGACGGAGAGGCCGTTGTGGTGGTCGGCGATACCCCCGACGACCACGATGCCGCTCGGTCGGTTGGTGCCCGCGCGATTCTCTATGACGGCGGTTCACATCACAGATCCGTCCTCGACGCTGTGGGCGCACCAGTCGTTGCGACGTTGCACGAAGCTCTCGACCTCATCGAGGCTGAGGTGTCGGTATGAGTAGACGCCAACGCTATGTCTCCGTCTTCCTGGCTCTCGTTGCTCTGCTGGCTTTGGGATATGTGGTAGCCGTCGCATCTCAAAGCAGGCCCGGGGGAGTGGGAGAGGAGAGTCTCTTCGAGATCGATAGAAAATTCAACATCGACCTCGGAGGCCTGTTCGCGTGGCTGATCTTCATCCTCGCCATCGTTGGGGCAGCGCTCCTCGTGTTCGGCATCAAAGAAATGAAGCCCAAGCCGCGTGAGAAGAAGAGGAACTATCTCGGTTTGGTCCTCGCCGTGATCGTCTTCCTCCTGATATTCCAGTTCTTCCAGCCGGTTGCAGAGAATCTGCTCGACGCCGCCGGTGGTGGAGAGTCCGCCGATCCTGGAAGCGGACAAGGTGCGTCTACGCCAGGCCCGGTGGCCTGGCTGTTCTCCCTCCTCGTCGCCGCAGTGGTGGCAGCAGCCTTGACCCGGGTCGGGATGACGGTGAGGGAGTCGATTTACGACGGTCCTGAGGATCCCGCTCCGCCACGGGGAGCTGTCCCGGCGCCTAAGGCCAGCCCGACTGTCCTGCCGCTGGCGTCGGACCCAAAGTCCCGTGTATTGAGCGCCTACCACCGTTTCGAGCGGGCGGCCGCCGAACGCGGGCATGAGCGGAGGAGCAATGAGACTGCGAACCGGCATTCGAGGCGCGTGGCCACCGAGTTGGGCTTGACCGGAGGGGATCTGATAGACCTGATGAGCAGCTTCTCGAGAACGCGTTTCGGCTTCGGTCCTGTCACGGATGCCGATGCCGAGAATGCTGAAGCCGCCTCCGACCGTCTCCGGCGGGAGATGAGCCCATGATCCGCGTGGTGGCAGCGGCCATGCTCGCGGCGGCGGCCGCGGCGCTGATCCTCGTCCAGATGCAGGGCACCGCAGAGCTTGCGTTCTGGGAGATTCTCCTTCTGCTACTCGTCATCCTTCAATACCGCTCGATCCCGGACCGTGGCGATCCCCTCGAAGTTCCGCTCTTCCGGCTCCCCTCATACGAGCCAGATCGGCTTCCGCGAGCCATCGCAACATCCGAGCTCGCAGTCGTCGACGCCGCAACCGGGTATCTCAGCCCCAACCGCCGCCTCCGACCCGCGCTGATGCGAATCGCCGACCATCGTCTCGGGAGGCTTGGCGTCGAGGCTCGGTCGGCGGCGGCAGTCGAAGCGCTCGGTGAGGCAGAATGGAACTTGCTCTTTCATGAGTCTGACCAGCCGGTGGCCGTGGAAGAGCTGGAGTCGCTGGTGCGACGATTGGAGAGACTGTGACGACATCCGCCCTCGAGACGTCAACCGTGGCGGAGATCGCTGAGTCGATCCTGGATGAAGTGGAGAAGGCCGTCGTCGGCAAGCGCGCGTCGCTGCGTCTGATACTGATGGCTCTGCTCGCCAACGGCCATGTTCTCATCGAGGATCTGCCGGGCCTCGCCAAGACGCTTCTGGCCAGGTCTTTCGCCACCGTTGCGGACATGGAGTTCTCCCGGGTCCAATTCACACCTGACCTGATGCCAATGGATATCACGGGCTCGATGGTTCTGAATCCAGCTACCAGCAAGCCCGAGTTCCGGCCGGGCCCGGTATTCACGAATCTCCTGTTGGCCGACGAGATAAACAGGGCCCCAGCCAAGACCCAGGCTTCTCTCCTCGAGGCAATGCAAGAGCGACAGGTGACCGCAGATGGCGTATCGCGGCGTCTGGGCCCACCGTTCCTTGTGATTGCCACCCAGAACCCCATTGAATACGAGGGCACCTATCCGCTGCCCGAAGCTCAGGTAGACCGCTTCCTTGCGAGAGTCAGGTTGGGATATCCCGACCGCGACTCGGAGTGGACGATCCTGGAAAACAGGGCGAGACGGCGAAGCGACGAGGTCGAGCTCGATACCGTCGTAGATCGGTCCACTGTCCTGGCAATGCAGGAAGCAGTTGAATCGGTTCACGTTGCCGAGTCAGTTGGCAAGTACATCATCGATCTCGTCAGCGCCACCCGATCGTCGGGGCGGGTCAGGGTCGGCGCCAGCCCAAGGGGCTCATTGGCAGTCATGAAACTGGCCCGGGCGTCCGCTGCGTTGAGCGGGCGCGAGTTCGTCATACCAGACGACGTCCAGGACGTGGCCATCGCCGGGCTATCCCATCGGATCATCATGCGTCCCGAATACTGGGCCCAGGAGTTCACCGAAGAGAGGGTCATCGAGGAGATCCTGGAGCAGGCCGAGACTCCGCCATCGTTGCCCAACGAACTAATGCCTTGAACGCCCGATCGAGCCCCCGTCTCCGCGCCTATGTCTCGGCGGGGCTCGTTGGTCTCGCCGCCGGACTCGCGGCCGGCAGCCCGGAGC
>QQVI01000178.1 GCA_003388545.1 Actinomycetota bacterium | reverse complement strand
CGTCCTGCCACTCTTGAGACCACTCTCCAGCCGTTTCGAAGAGGCGGCGAATCCGAAGAATCGGGTCGCGTTCGCGCCATTCGTCAGGTTCCTCGGCGGGTCTGTACCGCCCTGGATCATCCGAGGTCGTGTGCGGCCCTATCCGGTATGTCACGGCTTCGATGAACGAGGGCCCGCCGCCGCCACGGGCACGCTCCACTGCGACCGAGACCGCAGCAACCATTGCCGCCACGTCATTGCCGTCTACCTGCTCACCCGGCATCCCGTAGGCATCGGCTTTCATGGCGATCGACTCCGACCTGGTCTGCTCCGAGCGCGGGTATGAGATGGCGAAGCCGTTGTTCTGGCAGAGAAAGACGGTTGGTGTCTCGTAGACGGCGGCGAAGTTCATGGCTTCGTGGAAGTCACCCTCCGACGTTGCGCCGTCACCAAATGAGGTCAGGGCGACACGATTCGTGCCCTTGAGCATCTCGGCCCAACCGAGACCCACGGCGTGGATCATGTGCCCGCCGACCGTGATCGAAGGTGGGAGGACGTTGATGCCCTCGGGCGGGTGACCGCCGCGTTCGTCTCCGGTGCGGCCGGCGATGAGGAGACGCCACGGATACCCGGCCCGCCACATCAGAGCCGCGTCTCGATAAGTCCCCGCCACCCAGTCTCCCGGCTCCAGGGCGGCCGCCGCACCGATCTGAGCCGCCTCCTGTCCCTCGAACGGGGAGTAAGTGGCGAGTCGACCCTGTTTCTGCAGCGCCACCGACTTCCGGTCGTAGGTGCGTGCCTCGACCATGTCGGAGTAGAGGCCCTTCATTTGCTGGAGAGTCAGCGGCAGACGATCCTCGACGGTTCCGTCGGGTGCAATCAGGCTGTACATGCAGGACTGAGCATATCGGTGCTGGCGTTGCGGGCAACCTGACGTTTCAGACGGTCACGGACTCCGATTCGAGCAGGTCGTCGAGCTCATCCACGGTCATGAGAACGTCGCGCGCCTTGCTCCCCTGTGAGGGCCCGACTACTCCCCTGGTTTCCAATATGTCCATGACCCGTCCGGCTCTGGCGAACCCGATACGGAGCTTGCGCTGCAGCATCGAGGTCGACCCGAGCTGGGAGCGGATGACGAGCTCGGTGGCTTGACGAACCAGCTCGGCGTCGTCGTCGTCCTCCTCCTGGGCCTGCACGGCGGCGGCCGCAGCTGCTGCCTCCAAGACTTCTTTGTCCTGGTAGCTGGCTTCCCGCTGCTCCTTGACCCAATCGACCACGGCATGGATCTCGGCCTCGCGCACCCACGATCCCTGGATCCGCTGGGGCCTGGGCTCCTTGGCCGTGACCACCAACATGTCTCCCATGCCTACGAGCTTCTCGGCCCCACTGCCGTCGATGATCACACGGCTGTCCGTTTGTGATGCGACGCTGAAGGCCAGGCGACTGGGCACGTTCGCCTTGATGACGCCGGTGATCACGTTCACCGACGGCCGCTGGGTGGCGATGACGAGGTGGATCCCAACGGCACGGGCCATTTGGGCGATCCTGACAACCGACTCCTCGACCTCGCGACCGGCAACCATCATCAAGTCGTTCAACTCGTCGATGATCACGACGAGGTATGGGAAGCGATCGAATCCCTCCGGATCGAGCTGACCTGCGTCGAGCTTCTCCCGATAGCCCTCGATGTCGCGCACCTTGGCGTCGGCCAGCAGGTCGTAGCGCCGGTCCATCTCGGCGACCGCCCACTTCAAGGCGTCGTTGGCCTTCTTCGGGTTGGTGATCACGCGGGTGAGGAGGTGGGGCACACCGTTGTACTGGCCGAGCTCGACGCGCTTGGGGTCGACCATTATCAGCCTGACGTCGTCGGGGTGGGTCCTCATCAGCAGCGACGTCACGATCGAGTTGATGCACGACGACTTCCCGGCGCCGGTGGCGCCAGCGATCAGGACGTGCGGCAGCTCAGAGAGGTTGAGCAGCTTGGCCTCGCCGGAGATGTCCATGCCCAGGCCGACAGTGAGTGGATGTGTGTCTTCGACCGGTGGAGCGGCGCGGAGGATGTCGCCGAGGGATACGAGACGGCGCTTCCGGTTGGGCACCTCCACACCAATCGCAGACTTGCCGGGGATTGGCACGAGAAGCCGTACATCCGGAGTGGCCAGCGCGTATGCGATGTCGTGTGACAGGTTCGAGACCCGGTTCACCTTGACGCCCGGCGCCAGCTCGATCTCGTAGCGGGTGACGGTTGGCCCAGGGACGATCTTGGTGAGAGTTGCGTCGACGCCGTGTTGGAGGAGTGTCTCCTCGAGCTGGCGAGCCATGTCTTCGAGCGATCTCTTGTTCAGCTCTCCCCCGCCGCCGACGTCGAGGATGTCCAAGGGTGGTAGTCGATAGGAACCGTCGGTGAGGTCGATCGTCTTCACCGGTTTCGGTTCGTCCCGCAGTGGCTCCTTGGCGGCAGGCTTCGGCGCCTGCTTCTTAGGGGCAGGGGCCTTCTGCTTGCGGGGCCGCTCATGCTTGCCCCGCGGAACCACCGGGCTCGTGACGACATGGGCAGCGGCACGGGCCGGGCTCGACTCGCTCACGACCATCTCCCGCGCGAACCGCCGAAGCGACGACCACATCGAGCCGATCCCTAGGAAAAGCTCACGAACACTGGTCCTTGTCATGACCAAGACACCCATGCCCAAGGCTGCGGAGATGACTACGAATGCGCCCCAATGACCCAGCACCCGCCGGAGCGGGAAGGCGATCAGTGCGCCGACCGCGCCGCCACGCTCTTTGACGAGCTCGATGTTCGGGACAAGGGCGACAGCACCGGTCAGCAGGTGGAACAGTGCAAGCGACCCGATGAAGGTGGCCAGACCGCCGAGAACGAGTTTGAGCGCCCCTTCGCGTGGCTTGCCGAGGATGAGGGCCAGCCCGATGCCGGAAAGAGCAGCAGGTAGGGCAAATCGCCAGACACCGAACAGGAATCTCGAGCCGGACTCGATGCCACTGCCCACCGGGCCTGCCTTGTCGAAGAAGGCAAGGACGACCAGTACTGCTAGCACCATCAGGATGAGGCCCCACACGTCGTCGGTCTGACGACCGAGGGCATCGCGCACCCAACTCCGGAAGGCCGCCAGCTTCTGGCCCAACGTCGTCTTCTGCGCCGACTTCTTCTTCGCCTTTGACACCCGCCTCCGCCCAGAGGTTCCCTTCCGGGTGGATGTCTTCTTGGCCATGTGCATTCGACAATACACCAAGGTTGCCGTTGCATCGGTGCATTACGCATAGGCCCTCAGGCCCATGAGCGTCGGTGCTACTTTCGACTCATGCCGGCTCCCATGATCCCCTACCGACCGGAACGCCTGGACGAGCTCGAGCAGCACGATCGGGCCGACGTGTTCTACGAGGAGATGAATCGGAGACGGAGCGTTCGCTTCTTCTCCGACGATCCGGTCCCGCGCCACCTCGTCGAACAGGCGATTCTCACCGCCTCTACCGCTCCATCAGGCGCCCACCGCCAACCATGGACGTTCGTTTTGGTCGGCGATCCGGAGATCAAGCGACGAATCCGGGAAGCTGCGGAGGAGGAAGAGCGGATCAACTACGAGGGAGGCCGTCTGCCGGAGCACTGGAGGGAGGCACTCGAGCCACTGGGCACCGACTGGCGAAAACCCTTCCTCGAGACTGTGCCCTGGATCGTGGTCCTATTCGAGCAGCGATATGGACTCAACGAGGACGGGGAGAAATTGCACCACTTCTACGTGAAGGAGTCGTGCGGCATCGCCGCAGGGCTGTTTGTGGCCGCCCTTCATCATATGGGCCTCGCCACCCTCACCCACACACCAAGCCCGATGAAGTTCCTCACCAATCTGTTGGGCCGTCCCGAGAACGAGCGCCCGTTCTGCATGTTCCCGATCGGCTACCCGGCCGACGACTGCGTCGTGCCCGACCTGCGCCGGAAGAGCCTGGACGAGATCATGGTGGAGGTCGGCGAATCTCGGTGAACGTGTCACCCGTCGGAGCTTCTTGCGACGTCTGAGAGGCAACAACCCACACCGGGTTGAACTCGAAAGGACAGACAGAGATGAAGCGAGTCACCATGCTCGTTTGCACGGCTCTCGTGATCGCAGCTTGCGGAACAGGGGCCTCTCCGATAGGCACCAGTCAGCCACCCGACTCCACCACCACTTCCGCATCGACTCCGACCACGTCCCCGCAGCCTTCCACCACGACCACGAGCGCCTCGGCGACCACCACGACCTCGAGTGCCACACCGACGACACAGCCTGTCGTCAGCCCGACGATGATGGATGTCGCGCCCTGGTTCTTCATCGACGAGCCAGGCAGACCGACACGGTCCGGCCCGTTCCTCGTTCCCATCTATCGCAAGGTGCCCCACACAAAGGCGATCGCCCGTGCCTC
>QQVI01000014.1 GCA_003388545.1 Actinomycetota bacterium | reverse complement strand
TTCGTCGACATCGAGCCCGTTGAAGTAGATGGCCATCGCCATCGCCGACATCTGGTAGTCGGTCACCGATCCGTCGGTGTAGGCGCGAATCAGCCACTCGATTCCGTCGTCGGGGAGCTTCCCGCCATCTCGTTTGGTCTCGATGAGCTCAACTGCTGTGTATGACATCGGGCTCATACGTTATCCGGCTACGACCCGTCCACCGGCCACTGTTATGCCTTCGGCCTCCAGCAGCTCGGCCTGGCGGTGCCGCTTCTCCGTCTTGAGGTACCCGCCCGAGCCGACGACCCGCCACCAAGGGAGCCCTTCGCTCTTGCCGAGTACGTTGCCCACGGCACGAGCGGCTCCGGGGTATCCGGCTTCCTCGGCAACTTCGCCATATGTGACCACTTCACCGGGTTGGAGCGAGCGAATGACGTCAGTCACCCGATCCTCGAACTCGGTCACAACGTGCCGAAGAGACGGTCCCCCATGTCCCCAAGGCCGGGGCGAATGTAGAAGTTCTCGTTCAAGCCGAGATCGAGTGTGGCGGCGACGATGCGTACGTCGGGATGGTCTCTTTCCATGCGCTCGACGCCCTCAGGGGCCGTGACGACACAGACGGCCGTGATGTCTTGAGCACCGTTCTGCTTCACCTTTTCGACTGCCCAGGAGAGGGAGCCTCCCGTGGCGAGCATCGGCTCCAGAACCAGCACCTTTGCCGTGTCCAGGTTCGGGAAACGCGTGTAGTACTCCATTGGCTCGGCGGTCTCCTCATTGCGCTGGACACCAGCGAAGCCAATTGCGGCGTCGGGGACGAGCGTCAGCACAGACTCGAGCAGCCCGAGGCCGGCCCGCAGCACTGCAACTGCCACCACAGGGCGCCGCAGCTGCCTGCCGGTCATCGGCTCGAGAGGCGTTTCTATCTCCACGTCCTCAGTCTTCATGTCGGCGAGTGCCTCTGCGACCAGGAGATAGCCGAGTCGCTCGGCGGTTTGACGGAACTGGGGTGGGTCGGTGTCGACTTTGCGGAGTTCCGTGAGAAGATCGTTGGCGAGAGGATGGTCGAGGACGGTTATCGGCATATCGGGAGGGTACCGGCCCAGTCCGTTGCTCTGTCGGGCGCCGCGAGCCCGATCGTTGTAGTTTGAATGGGCGACACGGAGAGGAGCAGCAAATGGACGCATCGGAGGTCTACCTCGCCAAGCCCCCGCCGGATGCCATAGCGGAGCAACTCCAGAGGCCGATCAACGCGGTAGTCGGCACTCTCAACCCGGATGGGAGTATCCATCTCGCTTTCGTGATCTTCCTCTGGCACAACGACCGCTTCTACTTCGAGACTGCTTCGATGACGAAGAAGGTCAGAAACATCCGGAACAACCCGACGGCATCTTTCGCAATCGATCCCCCCGGATTCATGGCCATGGCCGAGGGAACCGCCCGGATCATCGAGGGTGAGGAGGCCGAGAAGATCAACCGGATGGTGAGGGAGAAGAATCTCACCGACGAGGCGGTCGGGACCGTCGGTGAGGCGTGGGGCGAGTTCGATGATGTGGCGGTGGAGATAACCCCGCACAAGTGGCGTTCCTGGTCGAGCGCCAAGCTGGTGGAGGCAAGCAAGGAGGCAGCAGGCGATCTTCCTCCCGACCAGTGGTTCGTGCCCGAGGACTGACGAGTCGGGTCAGCCGGCTGACTGCCAGCCGAGCTTCAGCACCTGGACATCGTCGCGGGTGGTCAACAGGTAATAGAGGTTCCCATCGGCGCCGAGAACCGTTGGGTGCTGCACATAGATCAGCTGGTCACCGACCGGTATGTCGACCCTGGCCAGGAGGTTTCCTTCGGCATCGAACCACAGGGCGTGATCAGTGACGTGGAGGCCTTCGGAGTCTTCGGTGAGCTCATTGGCGCCCAGCACAAATGACCCGTCCGGGTTCTTGCCGATCATGTAGCTGGTCATGACCCCGCCCGACTGGTTCTCGATCTCGACGGTTGTGTCCCCTGCCTGGAAGAGCGTGGTCGGTTCCATCCATGTCTTGATCACGTAGAGCCCGTCTGGATACGGGAATCCCTCGGTTATGGCGAACTCGAGTGTCGAGAGATCGATGTCTGCCACGCGGTTTCCGAGCTCCAGCTCGATCCACGTCTCATCGTTGGGCCCGAGCCGGAAGCCCGTCAGACCGTCCCCGAGCCAGAGGCCTTGGGGCAGGTCGTAGAGGTTGCCGATCGTCGCGTCCGCAGCCACCTCAACTATGCGAGCTTGATCGGATCCGAATGGCAGCTCCAGGATGAGATAGCCGTCGTCGACGATGACGATGTCGATGAGCGACTGGATACGATCCCATTCCAGCGTCATCTTCTCCACGCCCGCCTCCGTGGCTACAACGATGCCCAGCCCGCCGGTATCGAGGACTACGAATCTGCCCCGGTCGTCGATAGCAAGGGCCCCGGGACCCACGGGTTGAGCTTCTGGTGTGTCCAGGTGGAGATAGGTGACCCCGCTCTCGCCCACGGGGATCGAAGCTACGACTTCCGGCTCGCAGTCACAGACAGGGGGCCTCTCCCAGTCCGTTCCGGGTGAGGCGGTAGTGGTCGAGTCAGGGATCGATGTCGAAGTGGTCTCTGGCGGGACGTTCGTGGTGGTGGTTCCACCCGACGAGTCGCCCGAACAAGCCGAAACGAGGGCTATTAGGGCCACCAAAGCCACTGATCCTCGGGCCCATCTGGGTATCACGGCGAGAGCGTAGCTTGGTAGCTCGAACTGCGTACCCTGGCATCGATGGATTTGTTCTCCAACCGGGCTGACGAGATCATCGCCAGGTCCGCCCCACTTGCGGCGCGAATGCGGCCTCGCACTCTCGACGAAGTCGTTGGCCAGGAGCCCCTGCTCAAACAAGGTGCGGCCTTCCGGCGCGTAGTGGAGTCGGGGAGGCCTGTCTCGATGTTGCTCTGGGGTCCACCCGGAACGGGGAAGACGACATTGGCTCGGCTGATCGCCAGGTACGCGGATGCCGAGTTTGTCACCCTCTCGGCGACCAGCGCTGGAGTGAAGGACGTGAGAGAGGTCCTCGCCGGAGCGAGAGAGAGGCTCGCCACCGAGGAGCGGAAGACAGTGCTCTTCATCGACGAGATCCACCGGTTCTCGAAGAGCCAGCAGGATGCCCTCCTCCCTGGCGTGGAGGATGGGGTCATCGTCCTCATCGGTGCCACCACCGAGAATCCCTACTTCGAAGTGAACAGCCCGCTGATGAGTCGGATGACTCTCTTCCGCACCGAGTCGCTCAGCACGGAGGACGTTGCCGAGGTCGTTCGACGGGCCTTGGCCGACGGGGAGAGAGGCCTTGGGTCCGAAGCCCTGTCGATGTCGGACGAGGTGCTCGAGTTCCTGGTCAACCGGGTGGGTGGCGATGCCAGGCACACATTGAACACACTCGAAGTGGCGGCGACCCTGGCCACCGGGCGGGAGTCGGGCGACATCGAGACCGTGGACGTCGAGGAGGCGTTGCAGAGGCGGATCGTCCGCTACGACAAGAAGGGCGACCAGCACTACGACGTGATCTCGGCGTTCATCAAGAGTGTGCGGGGCTCAGACGTGGATGCTTCTCTCTACTGGCTCCATCTGATGTTGGGTGCGGGGGAGGACCCGGAGTTCATCGCCCGACGGCTGATCGTCCTGGCAGCCGAGGACATCGGGCTCGCCGACCCGAATGCTCTACTCCAGGCCACCGCCGCCGGCCAGGCTCTCGCCTACGTCGGTCTGCCTGAAGCGGAGTTCCATCTCACTCAGGCCACGATCTATTGCGCCCTGGCTCCCAAATCCGACTCCATCAAACGCGCCATGGGATCGGTCAAGCGGCTGATCGAGGACGGTCCGGCGCCATCTGTCCCGCTTCACCTGCGGGGGACCGGGTACCGCGGGGCGGAGAAGCTCGGCCATGGCGTCGACTACGAGTACTCGCACGATCACGATCAGCACGTGGTTGCCCAGCAGTACTTCCCCGACGGGATCGAGCCGACGTCGATCTATGAGCCAACCGACCAGGGCCGGGAGTCCGGGTTCAAAGAGCGGCTTGCCTGGCTCGACGAGATCTTCGACCGCAAGCGGAGTAGCTGAGCAGACGGTCAGGCGAGGCCTGCCTGAGCGGCGAGCGTCTAGCCGGTGTTTCTCAGTCCGGCCGCGATTCCGTTGATCGTGAGCAGCAGGCCACGGTCCAGAAGCGGGCTCTCCTCGCCCGATCGGGATCGGCCCAGCAGCGACACCTGGAGGTAGTTGATCGGGTCGAGATAGATGTCGCGAACGTTGAACGTCCTCTGAAGCAGCGGCATCGACTCGAGTAGCTCGGATTGTTCCGTGAGCTTCATGACTTCCTCGGTCGCAAGGGATGCCTCTTCACGAAGGCGGTCGAGAATCGATCGGTGCTCTGCAGGCACCAGAGCGTCGACGTAACGATGGGCGATGTCGAGATCGGTCTTGGCGAG
>QQVI01000095.1 GCA_003388545.1 Actinomycetota bacterium | reverse complement strand
ACCGGACGAGTTCGCAGCCTCGGAGACGCCGGCCGACTACTCGGTCAATGTCCTGACGGTCAAGGTGGGAACCACCGTCACATGGACCAACGGCGACTCGATGCTCCACACCGTCACAGACGTGAACGGTGCATTCGACTCAGGGTTCCTAGAAGAGGGAGACTCGTGGTCCTACACCTTCACCGAGCCTGGTGAGTATGAGTACTACTGCCTGCCCCACCCCTGGATGCGGGCCAAGGTGATCGTCGAGTCCTGATAGCCATTGCCCTGAGCGCAAGGAAGGCCCCGGGATTCCCGGGGCCTTCGTCTGTCAGAAGACTTCGGGGCACCATGGTTGCGGGCTCCAGCCGAAGGCAAGGTCCGCTGCCTCCAGGGACTTCTCGTCCCCGGAGAGCCGGCCGACTCTCGCCATCCTTCTCAGCCCGGGTTGGCCGAGGTAAATCGAGCCGAGATCCTCGATGTCGAGGATGATGTCGCCGTCCTTGTCGGTTGAACGGCACTGCGCCCCCTCGGGAGAAGCCTCCAACTCGTAGCTTCCTCCGGAGAGACCCATCGGATCATGAACCTCGATAACACCATGAAACTCGGATTGGTATGAGCGGGCCTCGAGGGCCTCTGGGATATCAATGAGCCGAACCCATAGTCCGTCAGTGACCTTCAGCTGCGCTCGCCTCGGCCCGGCGAGCAGGTCGAAGATCGGATCCTCGCTGGGCCGCAACCGGGCGGTGACCTCGACCACGAGGTCATGATTGAGCAAGTACCACCACAGGCCCGCCCATGCCTCCGGTGACGATGCGAACAGCTCCCAGACAACCATCTCGCTGGCGGGGTGGCTGTCACCGGGCACCCCCTTGGTCCGGTACCGGGCGTAACCCTGGATCCCGCCATCTCGGTCATCCACGACGGCCCAACGGGCCGCCGTGTACCCGGACCGGCGCGATGGGAGATCGCTGAAAGTCCTGTGCTCCCACCACGGTTCCGATCTCTTGAACATCCCCGGCTGGCCGGTTCGAAAGCGATCGTGAAACGTGGGTACCTTCTCCTTGGCCTCCTCAGGGTCGATCATGCGAACGGGTAGAGGCTCCGGCGCGTGGCGGCTCAGGGTCGGGGCCTGGCGCTTGATCGTGATGTCGGCAGACTTCGTTGCCCGGCCATAGCCGTAGCGGCCGTAGATCTCCGACTCCGATGCCCAGAGCGCCGCAAATGACTCACCTCGATCCCGCACCTCGGCGAGATGTGTCGTCATCAACTCTGTGAGAAGGCCACGTCTCCGATGCGTCGGTGCCACGGCCACGACGGTGGTCCCTCCACAAGGGAGAACCGCGCCGGGAACGGTCATCTCCAAGCTGAACGCACCGAGGGTGGACACCACTGTGCCCTGGTCGAAATGGGCGAAGGCCCTTTCGAACTCGATGAGGGGGCGGAACGTGTCTTCGTCTGGGTTGTAGTCGAAGCCGAAGGTGCGGTCGAGGTTCCT
Source organism: Actinomycetota bacterium (assembly GCA_003388545.1). Taxonomy (GTDB): domain Bacteria; phylum Actinomycetota; class Acidimicrobiia; order Spongiisociales; family ZC4RG35; genus MA-ANB-1. Next base: position 2,988 of record QQVI01000095.1, on the reverse strand, counting down.
GGCGAATCCGTCGTAGCTCGCCTCGTCGACCTGGCGTAGCTCAGGTCGCGGTGCCATTAGCCGTCCGTGGGGACGCCCGCGGCGATCTTGGTGTTCTCGACCTCGGTGCTGAAGTCGTCGGCGGCTTGGGTGTATGCGACGACGGCTGCTTGCCTCAGCTCACCTTCGTCGTCGGACCGCAACCCGGCGAGGGCGTCGCTGGCGGCTCCGGCTGCAGTGTCGATCGCGCTGGTCAGCGCCTGGTGGTTGGTTTCGAACCCCGCGGGAACCGTCATTGCCGCCACCTGGTCCGCCAGGGCCTCGGTGTCGACCTCGATGGTCTCCATCTGTGCTTCTGCGTCGGAGTACTCGATCTCGCGCGGGTCGGCGTCAAAGCCTTCGTTCACCGTCACCATCTCGGTCCGGAGCAGCTGGAGCGCGCTATTGATCTGATCGAGCTCGTCCAAATATGCCTGGACTTCGGGATCGACGGTGCCGCCGTTCCCTGGACCGGATGTCGTTGTGGTGCCGTCACCAGGAGTCGAAGTGGTCGTTGTTCCTGTGGCGAGGGTGGTGTCGGGGGAGGCCTCGGGGAGCTCCCGCACGAAGAAATAGGTGAACGCGATCATCCCCAGAACGACGAGGGGAAGTATCCAACGGCCCGGTTTCGGGTCTGGGTTGACTGCCATGACTCCGAAACGATAGCTACATGCCGTCCGTTCCCGGTGTCACCGATGAGTTGTCGGGCCGGGCACGACCCCCTTGAACCCATACCGGCCAGTCCATACGTTCGGGCTCATGGATGACCAGAGGGAAGAGGTCTACGAGCGAATCCCATGGGAAACGCTCGAGGAGAAGGGCCGGGACCGTCAGTGGCTCGTGCTCGGCGTAGCCGGAGCTGTCGTCGCCGGGGCACTCGCCTATTCGTTCGTGACGAGCAGGCCTGTCGGCCCGCAGCCGTTGGCGGCGGTGGCGACGACGGTTGATTCATCGCTTCTGTCACCCGCTCCCGCGCCACCGATAGTCCCCTCAACTGTGTCGCCCGCCCCGACAAACGTGTCCGAGGCCGACCTCTACGCCGTCGAGCCCGAGCGACTAGTGGAGGCTGCTGTCGCACATGCCCGCTGGTTCGTCAGGGAGTTCCTTGCCGTGGATGGATCATCCGATGGACAGGGTGTGTTGCGGGCCCTCCTCCCAGCGGATGTCCCGCTCCCGGTCGTCCCCGAGGGTGTCCTGGTCTTTGTTGAGTGGGTCGACTCGATCGGGGTCGAGGAGATTGACCTCGCAACGTTCCGGGTGTCGATCGTTGCCCGCTACATGGTCTCGGCCGACGGCGGCGAATATCAACGCATGGACCCCGAGCTGTTCGTTGTGGACATCGGCATGGCCGATGGAACGCCGCGGGCGCTGTCCGCGCCGGAGATCCTGCCCCTCCAACTGGGGGCGGCCAATGCCATGCCACTCGGCGAGGTTCCACAGGGGGTCGCTGACTCGATCGAGGTGTCACACGCGGGAAGTCAGATCGTGGGCGGGCGCCAGCTGACCGATGGGAGCTGGAGCGTGGTTGTGCTCGTCTCCGGGCCCGCCGGGATCACACGACCCGTTTCGACGGTCGTGGTTCCGTGACAGCGATTTCAGCCAGGGAAGTGGCTCTCTAGGATCTGCGTGGCCTCGGGGGTGATCGCATCCCAGGAGCCCGATGAAGATTTGGTGATGGTTACGAAGTCGGCAGTCATGAAGACACTCAGGACGTCCTCGAGCGCCAGCAACTCCGTGGCGAGCTCATTGTCTGTCTCGTTGCCGGCCGAGAAGGTCGCAGGTCCTCCCACGGGCTCTCCGACCTGGAATTTCATCGCATTCGGGTTGGGCGTGGGTGCTGCGCTGACTGCCATCGGGACCTGAGCGTACTTGATGCGAGCAGTGATCGGAGTGGACGTGGGCGGCACATTCACGGATGTCGTCTTCTTCGACGGCGAATCGGTCACCTCCTGGAAGACGCCAACTACCGACCCGCAGTCTCAAGGGGTCACGACCGGCATCGAGCACTTCTCCCCGCCCGAGAGCTTCACATTCCTCCACGGGACCACCATCGCCACGAACACACTGCTCGAAGAGAGCGGAGCACGGGTCCTTCTCATCGGCTCGCCAGGATTCGAAGACATGATCGAGATCGGGCGTCAGGCCAGAACCTCGCTCTACGACCTCACGTCCGACCGGCCCCGAGCTCTTGCCGAGAGGGAGATGCGACTTGGCCACAAAACGGTTGCCGACACGGTTGAGGCGATAGAACGACTCGGACCGGAATCCATCGCAATCGTGCTGCTGGGCTCATACCGGGACGCGACCCCCGAAGAGGAGGTCGCAGCAGCGATACGAGGCGCCTTTCCCGAGCTCCCGGTGAGTGTCGGCTCGGAGGTCTCACCGGCCTTTCGGGAGTACGAGCGGACCGCGACAACCGTCATCGACGCTTATCTAGCGCCACGAGTGTCGGGCTACCTCGAGGCCCTGAACGATGAAGTCGCCTCGTTCGGTTCGTTCGTGATGAGCTCTTCGGGAGGCCTGATGCCATTCCCGGCAGCGAGCCGGTCGGTGGGCCAGTTGACCCTGTCAGGACCGGCCGCGGGAGTGGTGGCGAGCGACCAGATGCGGCGATCGCTCGATCTCGAGTCCGTGATCACACTGGACATGGGCGGCACTTCAACCGATGTGGCGAGGCTAGGGCCCGAGGGGGTTGCCCTCTCCTCATCCCAGCAGTTGGGCGGGCGCGTCAACCGGGTGCCTTCGATGCCTATCCACACCGTGGGAGCCGGTGGAGGCTCGATCGCCTGGGTGGACCCGGGTGGCGCACTCCGGGTCGGCCCGGCATCCGCGGGCGCTCATCCGGGTCCGGTGTCTTATGGGCGTGGTGGCACTGAGCCGACCGTGACCGATGCCAACGTCTTTCTCGGCCTCATACCTGATCTAGGCACGGTTTCTGACGCTCTCCGCCTCGACCGCAGACTTGCTGGT
>QQVI01000098.1 GCA_003388545.1 Actinomycetota bacterium | reverse complement strand
CGATCGTCGGCGTCCCCAAGTAGCTCAGTCGAGGCGATCCCGCACAAGCTCGAGATCCTCGGGATAGGTGACCTTGACGTTGTCGGTGTCACCGGGGACCACGACGATCTCGAGGCTCGTGAAATTGTGGACGATGTCTGCCGTGTCGTGACCGACATATCCGGCCGCAGCAGCTGACCTGAAAGCCGCCCTGAGCTCCGGCCCCCAGAAGACCTGGGGCGTCTGAACCCGTATTGCTTTGGCGACTGCGGCCAGGCCGTCGCGGTAGACCAGCGGCCGGGCAGGAGGGATCCCGGGCACAGCTCCTCCAGACTCCATCGCCGCGCTGAAGAGACGGTCGATCATCTCCGGTTCGACAGCCGGGCGGGCCCCATCGTGAATCCCTATCAGGCGAGCCGGCCCCGTTGCAGCCAGGCCGAGAGCTTCACTCTCGGTTCGTGTCTCACCACCTGGGACGATGTCGACACCAAGTCCAAGCCCGTCGAGCCGATCGATGAGATCGTTGCGTGCTACGAGTACGCACTCATCGACCTTGTCGACCACTCGAGAAATCGTGTGAGCGATCAGTGGCCGGCCGGCGACCTCCTCCATGAGCTTGTCCGAGCCGAAACGTGATGAGGAGCCGGCTGCGACTACGACCATCGCACGATCTTTCATCGCGCCGAGGCTACTTTTCGGATATGGCACTGGCCGAGAGCATCTCAAACTTCCTACAGAGTGACCGCGCGAGGTGTGATGTCGACCATGCCGGGAATCTGACCGTCTGGGATGCCGAAGAGGACGGACCTGCCGTGATTGTGATCGTGGAGCCCGTCGTCGATGCTCTCAAGGAAGTCGTCATGGGCCGGATCGCCGGCTCCCTCGATCGAGAGGGCTTGTGGGAGGTGGCCGGGCTATCTGTCGACAGAGAGACGGCCGGGTCGATTCCAGATCATGTCGGCTCAACAGAGGGCTGGATCGATTACTTCCGTGAGATGGGCATTGCCATGGAAGTCATCGTGAAGACCGGCGGCCGCGAAGCGCCCAATACGTGAGCAAGGCGGCGATGCCGCTTGCAACCGCTGCACCTTGATACTTGGACTCATTGATGCGGTCGCGTAGCGAGACAGGAGAGTCGAAACGACGTATCTCCCAACCATTCTCGACCGCATGCGCCTCGAGCTCGGCGTCGGGGTTCACGGCCACCGGGTTCCCGACCAGCGCCAACATCGGGATGTCGGTGGCCGAGTCGCTATAGGCGTATGAGCGGCTGAGGTCGATCCCTTCGTCCTCTGCCAGGTCGGCGACCGCTTTGGCTTTGCCCGGCCCGTACGCGTACAGCTCTATCCGGCCCGTGTACCGCCCGTCCGCACCCACTTCAGCTCGAGTTGCTATCACCTCGTCGATCGCCAGGTAGCGGCACAGTGGCCGGACGATCTCCTCCGGGCTGGAAGACACGACGATTACGCGCCGTCCCTTCCCACGATGGTTGTCGATGATCGCAAGCGCCTCGGCGAACACGAGGGGTGGCACGATCTGGCCGACTGTCTCCTCGACCATCTCGACTATCTCGTCCTGGTCCCAGCCTGCGGTCAGGGAAGACAACTCCTCCTTGACCCGCTCTAGCTGATCATGATCCGCACCAAATACCTGGTAGTAGGCCTGGGCGATTCCTGCTTTGACCAGAGTCCGGCGGTTCAGCAGGCCTGCTTTGAACAAGGGTTTCGTGAAGGCCAGAGTCGAAGACTTGGCGATGATCGTTTTGTCCAGGTCGAAGAAGGCGGCCTCAGTCACATTCTCAAATTAACTCGGGGAGGGTCGGACGAACCCCTTGTTCCCTATCGCGGCTCACCGTACCTTGCGAACATGGGGAGTTGGGGAAGGAACGTCATAGGGCTGAGCTCGGATGACTCGATATTGGCTTGGATAGGGCCCATCGGACTGGCTGCAGCTGCGGGGACGGGGCTGATCGTCGACTCGACCTCACAAGTGACCGGCCACCGCCGGACTCTGGCCGACTGGGTCGAGGCGGGCCCGAACCTGGAAGAGCTCGCCCCGGGCAGGCGTGGCATCGCGTCGATACCGGCTGGGCCCATCGATGACGATCAACTGTTATCTGTTCTGCGGAAGCTGAGCAACAGCTGGCCCGCCGTCGTCTTGAGGCTGGAGCAGCCTCTCCCTGACGTTCCCACGGTGCCCTACAGACCGATACTCCCGGGGCTCCTCGCACCGGAGTCCGACGCAGTGGCTGTTTGGCAGCCAGCCTCTCAGGTTGGCAGAGCCCAAGTCAGCGGCCCCGTTCTGCCGACCCTTCGGAGACGGGACACGATTGGGATGGCCATGGGTCGGATGCCAACGAGCCGACGCTGGATCGCATCTTGGCAGCGGGTCTGGGAGATGCCATGGCGCTAGTGGACACCATCGCTTCGCAGCTTGCTCGCGAAGGAGCACGTGGCCCCGAACTGGCATTGAGGGCAGGTCGTCTACTGGAGATCGAGGCCCCCTGGGCCAGCCGCTCAGTCGTGAACGACGTCCTCGACCGTGTTGACGGATTGGGCCCACTCCAGGCGCTTCTCGAAGACTCGGAGATCACAGACATTCTCGTCAACGGCCCCCACGAGATATGGGTCGAGAGGGGCGGGGAGCTGGAGAGAACTGCGCGTGCATTCGAGTCGACTGCGAGCTTGATGGCGACTGTCGAGCGGGCGATCTCTCCCTTGGGTCTGCGCATCGACGCTTTGTCGCCGATGGTCGATGGGCGACTTCCCGACGGCTCGCGCATTCATGTGGCAATCCCTCCGGCCGTCGTCGGTCACCCTGTGATCGCAATTCGCCGATTCAGCCCCGCGGTCCGTCGTCTCGAGGAGCTCGTCGAAGCAGGAACGGTGAGCAAGCAGCAGGCGGAGGCTCTGGCTGGTGCCGTGACCGCGCGGCGAAACATCATCATTGCGGGCGGGACGGGCGCCGGGAAGACAACCCTCATGAATGTCTTGGCCGCGTCGGTCCCGCCCACTGAGCGCATCGTTACTGTCGAGGATGCAGCCGAGCTCGACTTTCCCGGCCATGTCGTCCGGCTCGAGGCGCGCCCTCCGAACGCAGAGGGGTTTGGCGAGATCACCATCCGGCAGCTGCTTCGCTCTGCTCTTCGGCTCCGACCCGATCGGATCGTCCTGGGCGAGGTGCGTGGACCGGAGGCGCTCGATCTCGTGACGGCGTTGAATACTGGTCACAGTGGATCGATGTCGACGGTCCACGCCAACACGCCCGAAGAGGCACTCTGGCGGCTGGAAACCTTGGCTCTGCTCGATGGGGCCGCCTCATCAGAGGCGATTCGACGTCAGCTTCATGCATCTATCGATCTGGTTGTGCAGGTGGAACGCACTTCGGGCGGCCGTCGTGTCTCCTCAGTTTGCCATGTCGACCAGGACGGCTCAGTCGAGGCCATCGATGATTGAGGCCCTGGTCATCGCAGCTGCTGTTTGGGCAGGGGTCGACCTGAGAGTCGTCGCGATCCTCGGCATCGCCCTCCTCTTTCCGATCTGGGCTCTCGGTGGAGTAGTAGCTCTTGTCTTGCGCAATCGCCGCCGGACCTCGACTCGACCTGCGGTCTTCTGCCACGCCGTCGCTCGCGAGTTGCGTGCCGGAGCGACCTTGCGATCGGCACTGCTTTCAGCTTGCGCCTCGGCCGGCATCGAACTCGAGGCGGATGGCGATCTGGTGGTGTCCCTGGCAGATCTCACCGGTTTTCTCGCACGTGCGCTTCCTGAAATCAGCGAGGAGCTCGTCGCGCTTGTCACGGCCGCCGATAAGTCTGGTGCTGCTTCGGCCGCCCTGTTCGAGGAGTTGGGCGACCTGGCGATGGCACAGGTCGAGCTCGATGAGGAACTGCGCATCGCCACGGCGCCGGCGCGAGCCTCGGCGCTGGTTCTCTTGGGCTTGCCTGTTGTCTTCATCGGCTATCAAGCGTCGAGTGGATCGCTGCCACCGCTCTTCGGTGGCGGGCCTCAATCGGCGATCGCCCTGATCGGTGCCGCCCTTGCAGCTTCTGGAGTCATCATCGGGTTTCTGATGGTTAGGAGGGCCCTGTGACGACCCTCCTTGCCGCATCTGTCGGCCTGGCACTGTTCGGTCCGGTAGGTGTCGGCGTCGCGGTGGTCGCATCGATCGCCTAGTCACTCGTCCCGCGGCGCCGAGACGCGTTTCCGCTGCGGCCAATCCTCATCGTTCTGCTCGTGGAGTTGCGTAGTGGTGCGTCGGTTCTCTCGGCCCTTCATTCCGCAGCGCGTGCCTTCCCACAGCCTGGGGACCTGCAATCCGCTGTTCGGCTCGCGACTGTGGCGGGCCTTCCAGTCGCTGTAGACGAAACGCATGGATCGCTACGCACGCTCCTCGCCCACCTGGTGAGAGCACAGGCAAGCGGAAGCTCGGCAGCTGATGCCGTGCGGCGGATGTTGGAGTCCGACATCGCTCGGGAGCGGGCGAGCCGTCTCAACAGGACGAGGTCGTTGCCGGTGCGCCTG